>JAYUCQ010000460.1:0-7949 GCA_043740265.1 Hyphomicrobium sp. | reverse complement strand
CCGATCTTCGAAACGTTGGCGCCGGCGAAGGACAAAGGCTGGGGCCGCGTCGGCCCGGTCGGCTCCGGCCACTTCACCAAGATGGTCCACAACGGCATCGAATACGGCATGATGCAGGCCTACGCCGAAGGCTTCTCCATCCTGCAGCACAAGCGCGAATTCAATCTCGACCTGCACAAGGTCGCCGGCATTTGGCGCAATGGCAGCGTCGTGCGCTCATGGCTGCTCGATCTCACGGCTGCGGCGCTGGAAAAAAATCCGGCGATGACAGGAATTGCGCCGTATGTCGACGATTCTGGCGAGGGGCGCTGGACCGTCGCCGAGGCCATCGACCTCAATGTTTCGGCGCCAGTTATTACACTGTCGCTGCTTGAGCGCTTGCGGTCGCGAGATAAGGACTCCTACTCAGACAAGCTGCTGGCGGCCATGCGCAATCAGTTCGGCGGCCACGCGATAAAAAAGGAATGAGTTTGATCATAAAGCAAACGGAAGCCGGACAGGCCGGTGTGCGCTGGATAAAGGTCACGGATACCATGGCGCTGCAAGAAATGGCGATGCAGCGCATCCTCGATGCTGCCGCACGGGCAATCGACCAGCGCGGACAGTTCTTGATCGTGCTCGCTGGCGGCATCACGCCGGCTGGCGTCTACCGGATGCTGCGCGCGGCTGACACCGACTGGCTGCGCTGGCACGTGTACTTCGGAGACGAGCGCTGCTTGCCTGTCAGCGACGCCGAACGCAACAGCCGGATGGCGGCTGACGCCTGGCTCGATGATGTGTCCATACCGCGTCATCAGATCCATGCTCTGCCAGCAGAACTTGGACCTGAAAGTGCCGCCCTGGCCTATTCGGACACGCTGCGCACGGTCGGCGATTTCGATCTGGTGCTGTTGGGCCTGGGCGAGGACGGCCACACCGCCAGCCTGTTTCCGGGCCATGATTGGGGCGTCGCGTCAAACGCGCCCGACGTGCTGGCGATCTTCGATGCGCCGAAGCCACCGCCGCAGCGCGTGTCGCTCAGCGCTCGCCGTCTCAGCCGCGCGCGTGCTGTCCTGTTCTTGGTCGAAGGCCAAACCAAACGCAATGCGGTCGCCCAATGGCGCAAGGGTGCAGACATTCCCGCGCGCGCGATCCAGCCGGAAAGCGGAGTCGATGTGCTCGTTCAGTCGATGCTGTTGCCAGCGGGAGCTGCGTAACTGAGCCGAATGTCTCCGACCGCATGTTGGAACCGCGCCCGTCTCAGCGCGTTCATCAAGTGGGTCCGGCCAGTAGGCGAACCATGTCGTTTGAGACAAGGACGGTCTATTCATGCCCATCACCGGAAGCTGCCATTGCGGAAAAACGGCGTTCGAAATCGACGGCGAGATCCCGGCGAAGCTCACGCGCTGCACCTGCTCGTTCTGCGCCAAGCGCGGGGCGCTGTACGCTTATTTCACTCCGGCGCAATTCCGGTTGACCACGCCAGCGGCGGACGTGGCGACCTATCGCTGGCAGACCAAGAAGGTGGCGCACAACTTCTGCGCCACTTGCGGATGCGGCACCTTCAGCGACAGCCCGGACTTCAAGCCAGATGGCAGCTGGGATGGCACGACGCGCCGCATCGGCGTCAACGCGCGGCTGTTTGACAATTTCGATGCGGCAAGCGCGCCGGTCGAGGTGATCGACGGCAAGAACCTTTGGTGATGCGCAAGCCTTCAATCGACCACCGAGAGGAAAGAACTCGTGACACTCCAACCAACAAGCACAGGTAAACGCAGCGCGGCGCATGAGCATCTAAGCGTCTTTATCGGCAAATGGCACGCCGAGGGCGAGTCCTACGCGGCGGGCCCGTCGAAGGAAAATCCGCGCGGCTCGGTGGAGACATCGATCAGCGACGAAACTTATGAATGGCTGCCCGGACAGTTCTGCGTAATCCAAAACTGGGACGCCAAGACCGGCGTGAACCCGTTCAAGGGTACGGCGATCATGAGTTATGACGCCGACAGCGGCCACTATATTTCGCGTTCCTACGAAAACCACGGGTTTATCCGGGATTACGCCACACGCGTCGAGGGCGATACCTGGACTTTGACCGGAGAAACCGAACGCGCGCGCATCGAATTCACGGACGGCGGCGATGCCCAGAAAATCTCATGGGAATGGCGCAAGCCCGGTGAAGATTGGTTGCCGTTGTGTGATCGCGTGGCGCGGCGAGTTGGCTGAAATTCTGGATGTCGCCAGTCGAGGCGCCTTGTGACTATTCTTGAAGAACGGAAAGGACGAGCAATGGGCAAGAACACGATCTGCCTGTTGTACAACAATATGGACGCCGAAGCCGCTGCACGCTTCTACGCCAAGACGTTTACCGACAGTGCGGTGGGAGCTGTGCACCGTGCGCCCGGCGATTATCCCGGCGGCAAGAAGGGCGCTGTGTTGATGGTCGAATTCACTGTCGCTGGCGTTGCCTGTCTTGGCGTCAATGGCGGGCCTAGGGTCACACCAAACGAGGCCTTTTCGTTTCAGATCGCGACCGACGACCAAGAGGAAACCGACCGCTATTGGAATGCAATCGTCGGCAATGGAGGGCAGGAGAGTATGTGCGGCTGGTGCATGGACAAGTGGGGAGTGTCCTGGCAGATCACGCCGCGCGTCCTGACCGATGCGATGGCACACGGCGGCGATGTCGCCAAGCGCGTGTTCGAAGCGATGATGCTGATGAAGAAGATCGACGTCGCCAAGATCGAGGCGGCCCGAAAGGGGGAGGCGAGCAATGCGTAGGATCATTGGCGGCGCGTTCATTTCTCTCGATGGCGTCGTGCAGGCGCCGGGCGGTCCCGATGAGGACACGACGGGCGGCTTCGCCCATGGCGGCTGGATGGAGCCGATCATCGACGAGGCGGTCGGGCGTCAGGTGGATACGCTGTTCACAGTCCCCTTCGACCTGCTGCTGGGGCGGCGAACCTACGACATCTTCGCCGCATTCTGGCCATTCGCGCCCGCTGAAGACCCAATCGCTGCGAAATTTGCCAAGGCGCAGAAGTATGTCTTGACGGGATCGGATGCGCCGCTCGATTGGAAGGACAGCCATCGCCTGGCCGGCCTTGACGCGTTGGCGAAACTCAAAGCGGAAGGCGGCCCGGACCTCGTCATTCAAGGCAGCTCGACGCTGTATCCGCAGCTGCTGGCCCGCGGATTGCTCGACCGGCTTGTGCTGATGATCGCGCCGGTCACGCTCGGCGCGGGCAAGCTCCTGTTCGGCGATGGTGTGCCCGCAGGCGCATTCAAGCTCACCGAGCAACAGCTGACGCCCGGCGGCTGGGTGATGGCGACCTACGAGCCGGCCGGGCTGCTCAAGACCGGTTCGTTCGCCACAGCGGAGCCATCCGCGGCGGAGCGGGCTCGCCGGACTGAGATGGAAGCGGGTGACTGGTGAGCCGTTTAACCGTGGCATTCCGCCAAAGGGCCATTTCGCGCGCACGACGCCCTGATCTGCTGGTGGCGGATATCAGGAAGTTCATTGCAAAGGTGATTTGGGGCAATCTGGATATTGAGAGGACGTCATGACCAAGCACGAGCTCTTCCTGCAACACCGAACCAAGCCGGGCGCGCGCGACGCGGTTCAGCGGGTCTGGCAAAAGCACATGCAGCCGGTGATCGACGCCAATGCCGGGCACGAGATCTATGTCTATTCGTTCGGCAGCGATCCGGATCGCATCTGCGCCTTCCAAGTCTATGGCAGTGCTGAGGCGGCCAATGCCTTCCTGAAAACGCCGGCTTATCTCGCTTACGAAAAGGAAGTCGCTCCGCTCCTCGAAGGGCCGCCGGCCGTGGAAGTGCTCCAGCCGCAATGGATCAAGGCAGGTCGTTGACGCCTCGATAAAACAAAATGTAATTATCGCACGCGGGATCGCGATCGGATCGTTGTTTTATGTAGCGGCATCGAAATAGATGTTCACTTGCACGGCAGGGTCATGGCTCATTGCCTGGATCAACCAGCCGAGGTGACACGGCACTTTGCGCGAGAAAACCCAACCGAAGAATTGCGCTCAATGCGAGGATCGTTCCGACAATTGCGAGGCCGGCTGTCACGTCCAACAAGGCGAAGAAGATAGCTTCAAAACTGAAGGCCCTTCCGCTGGCGAACTGCAGAACCCACGGCAGCGACAGCAAAAGCGCGATCGGGAAGCAGCGAGCCGCCAGTCCCAAGGCAACTCTCCCAGTCGGCGCGGTTCTAGCCCATCGGATCCAGCGACGCAGCTTTGCAAGGTCCATGATCGCTGCAACGACAAGGATCAGCGTTATTGCTCCTGCCAATCGTCCTGTCATCGCAAGCGATTGTCCGGGAAGCTCAGGTGCCCGACCGTCAGCGATTGCCAGCGCACCAGCGCGCATCTTCGAAAATGTGGTCGCAGCTGGCAGTATGCCGCCAACGCCATAGAGCAGCACGATACCGAGGTTGTCGTCGGGCTTGATGATAATATCCGAATAGACGGTTGAGAATACGCCATCATGCCAAATCGTGGTTTGCCCGTTCGTAGTCTGCCGAAACCAACCCATTGCATAGCTTGATGGAGCGGGTGGGCTTTGCATCAGGGCCAGCAGTTCCGGTGGCAGGATGTCTGGCTGGCCCGTCATTTGCCACCGGAGCCATCGACCCATATCGGTGGCGGTTGAGATGACACCGCCATGACCGCCGATAAACCCGCCCGGCTCGTGCCAGCGCCAAGCTTGCCCATAGGCCACAACATGTCCGGCTGCGGGAGACGGAGTTTGCGCTTGCGCCAGAGCAAATGTCGGAACTGCGCTGGTCCCGGTCATCCCGAGAGGCTTGAACAGCTTGTCTTCGAGAACGACTTCAAAAGGTTTGCCGCTGACAACCTCTACGATCCGCGCAACGAGCGCATAATTCGAGTTGAAGTAGTGGAACGCGGTTCCTGGCGTATCTTCTGGAAGTGCGAATTGCAGGCTCGAAACCCTCTCCGTGAGAGTATGGGGTTGGACCATGCGCATCTCGGGAAAGCCCGGATCGGATAGGCCGCTGGTCTGATTGAGCAAATGGCGGACCGTGATTGCAGCGCCACCATCAGCAGACTGAACCCGGAATGTGGGCAAGTAGCGCTGGACTGGAGTATCGAGATCGATGAGCCCCTCCGCGACTAGCATCAGGGCAACGGCAGCCGTCATGGCTTTTGACAATGACGCGATCAGGATTGGGGTGTCTGGTGTGAAGGGCTGACCATCACCGGTAACGCCATAACCCTTGCTGAGCGAAACCTTCCCGTCCTTTACGATTGCGAGCGCCATTCCTGGGATAGCGCCGTTTGCCATGGTTTTTTGGAGAAAACCGTCGAGTTTGTTTTCGTAAGGAACCGCCGCGACAGCGAATGCCGGAAGAAAAAGTAGGAACAAAAACGTGAGAAATGTAACAATCGACTGATGACGTTTATAGCGTTTGAATTTCCCGGTTGATTTCACGCGACCATGGCCGCACCACCACACCAGCTCCGTACACTTGAGCTTTAATGGTGGAACCGTACTTTGTATAGAAAGCACTGACAAAAAATCACACTCTCTGGACGTAGCGGCTCAAGTCGAACCGGTATTGCGGCATCACCCCGCCTTCCGCACGCCGCCCCGCGGCGATCACCATCACCACGTGAGCAACTCGTGGAAGACCCAAAAGACGCTTCACGCGCGGCTCTTCAAATCCCTCCATCGCGCAGCTGTCAAAGCCAGCAGCGCGCAAAGCGAGCATCAAGTTCTCGCATGCGAGCGCGGTTGTCTTTGTCGCCCACAGCTCCTGCCCCGCTCGCCCGACATCAACCCGCCAGAACGGTTTGAATAGTCCAATGCCCCAAGTCGCCAGTCGCTTCAAAGGTGCCAGGATATGAAAGGGCCCGTCTTCAAAGATCACCGGAATTAAAATCCGGTATTTCTGAACCAGTTCAGGCGCAACGCCTTCCTCTTTAGCGAGCGCTTCCAGCATCAATCGGCGACCCAGCTGCCAGAAGTCGGGCCGTGCCACCGCGACGATGAGGGTCGGGGCTTGCATGGCCGGCGGCTGGTCCAGGCAATAGTGACGAAGAAGGCTGAGCTTTTCAGGACTGCGCACATCGATGAATTGCCAAGTCTCAAGATTGTGCGACGTCGGTGCCAGCAAAGCCAGATCAAAACAGGCATCCAGTACTGCGTCGGGAATTGGCTCTGGCAGATAGGCGCGCACAGAGCGGCGCGTGCGCACAACTTTCGCAAACGCCTCAAAGTCGCAGGCAAGCTCAGCATCACTCATTGCGACCCCACTTTGGCGAGTCCCGTGATCGCCAATCTTAAATCTTGTGGTCATCGGTTCGGTTCCTTTTCGAGGCCGTTGCTCAGGAGTGCCTTGGCGCGGGCACACACATTGTCGACAGTGAAGCCGTATTCGCGCAACAAAACTTCGGCTGGCGCGGATGCACCGAAGCGTTCGACGCTGATCATGCCGCCGTGCGCACCGATGTAGCGATCCCAGCCTTGCGCGACGCCCAACTCGACAGCGAGGCGCGCGCCGGCCGACGGCGGCAACACCGCATCGCGTTCGGTTTGCGGCAGGGCCTCGAACAACTCCCAGCTTGGCATTGAGACGCACCTCACCGCGGTGCCTTGGGCTTGCAGGCGTTCTGCCGCTGCCACGATGAGGCTGACTTCGGAGCCGCTGGCGAGCAGGACAAGATCAGGCTTGCCGCTTGGCGCATCGCTCAACACATAGCCGCCGCGGCGCAAGCCTTGCGCCGAAGCGTAGCGGCTGCGATCGAGCGTCGGCACGTCCTGCCGGGTCAGTACCAGTACGACCGGACGATCGCGCGTTTCCAGAGCAACGCGCCAAGCGACCGCAGTTTCGTTGGCGTCGCCGGGGCGGATCACGATCAGGTTTGGAATGGCACGCAAGTTCGCCATTTGCTCAACCGGTTGGTGCGTCGGCCCGTCTTCGCCGAGCGCGAGGCTGTCGTGAGTAAAAACATGCACAACGGGCAAGCCCATCAGTGCTGCCAGCCGGATCGGGGGACGCATGTAGTCTGAGAAAATCAGAAAGGTCGAGCCATAGGCAATGAACCCTCCGTGCGCCGCGAGGCCATTGACGATGGCGCCCATCGCATGTTCGCGCACGCCAAAGTGCAGGTTGCGCCCGAGGTAGCTCCACCCTCCGCCATCGGAGCCTTGTTCGTCCCCTAACTTCAATGGTGGCGGATTGAAGTCACCTAAGCCTTTGAGGGCGGTTTTTGTCGATGGATCGAGATCGGCCGATCCGCCGGTCAGTGCAGGCAGTCTGGGCGCAATGGCATTCAAAATCTTGCTGGAAGCTTCGCGCGTGGCGAGGCCCGTGGCATCAGCATTGAACACCGGGATATCCTTGTCCCATCCCGGCGGCAGTTTCTGAGCCAGGCGGCCCTGAAGTTCCTGGGCAAGATCCGGAAACGATTTTTCGTAGGCGCTCATGAGCTCGTTCCATTTGGCTTCCTCAAGCGCGCCGCGGGCAACTGCTTTGCGAAAGTGCGCGAGCGCCTCCTCCGGTATCAGGAAATCGGGCTCGATCGGCCAACCGAGGTGCTTCTTGGTCTTGACGACCCCATCTACGCCAAGCGGTGAACCGTGCGCTTTAAAGGTGTCCTGTTCAGGGGAGCCATAGCCGATATGCGTCCGCACCAGGATAAGCGACGGCCGGGAGGTTTCCGCGCGTGCGGATTGCAGTGCTGTATCGATCGCGGCAAGATCGTTGCCGTCGGCCACTGCCACAGTGTGCCAGCCATAAGCCTCAAAGCGGCGCGCGCGATTTTCGGAGAAGGTGATGTCAGTGCCAGCGGCGAGCGTGACGGAGTTGTCGTCGTACAGGCAAGTCAGCTTGCCGAGTTTCAGATGCCCGGCCAGCGACGCCGCCTCAGACGCCACGCCTTCCATCAGGTCGCCGTCGCTGACAATAGCAAACGTATGGTGAT
>JAYUCQ010000459.1:0-3284 GCA_043740265.1 Hyphomicrobium sp. | reverse complement strand
CGGCATGATGCGCACAGGATGACGGGTAAAAATAATATCCGCCCGTCATCCCGATGACGGGTAAAATGAGTAATGGGTAATCCATCCACCCGTCATCCCGGATGCGACGCGGCAATCTTCATTGCTGCGGCGCTGATCCGGGATCTTGCCCGCTCGCGATCCGTCACTGAGATCTGTGTAGGCGGTGCGCTAGGTCGGTTTGTTGTCATCCCGGGCGAGCCTTCCGCGAGACCCGGGACCCAGACTTTTGTTCCTCACGCGCAAGCGGGCAATTGCCTTTCGTGGAAAACTCCAAACAGACCAACTCGATGCGCTGGGGTCCCGGCTCTGCGCCGCAAAGCGCGGCTTGGCCGGGTTGACATTGAATTTTTGGCACGAGCTGATCTCCACCGCGCGCGCAGTACCCTCGAATCCGTGCTAAGCGTTGGCGAAAATAAGCGGGGGCTTTCGAAATGGCATTTGTAACCGGCGACGTCATCGCCAACGACGACACAGATTGGCCATTTAGAGTCGTGTTCAAAAAGGGCGACACGATCATCGCCGAGTGGCTCGTGCTCAGCCAAGAAGAGGGCGAAGAGCAGATCATCGACAACATTGCAGGCCTCGTCGACGAGTCAGAGATCACCGTTTAGAATGCGCCTGCGGCCCGCGTTTGTAGTCATCAACGAACGCACATCGGTGTCATGAGGTCTGCCACCGATAATCCGCGCCTTCAAGTCCGCTCGACGCCCGCGTATTCGTAGACCGTTTCGCCAGCGACGACCGTGCGCAGCACGCGGCCCTGCATTTTGGCTTCGTCGAACGGCGAATTCTTCGAGCGCGACCGCAGCAGGTCTTTGTTCAAAACCCACGGCTCGCCAGGATCAAACAGTACGAGGTCGGCAATCGCGCCCTTGGCGAGGCGGCCTGAGTGCAACCCCAACAGCCGCGCCGGATTGATCGTCATCGCTTTCAACAGGCCCAGCATCGGCACTTCGCGCGCGTGCACGAGGCGCAGCGCCGCCGCGAGCAATGTCTCAAGCCCAACAGCGCCGTCAGCGGCTTCGGCAAACGGACGCCGCTTGGTATCGGCGTCCTGCGGATCATGAGACGACACGATGATGTCGATGTCACCATTGGCGATGCCGCGGACCATCGCCGCGCGATCATCCTCGCGGCGCAAGGGCGGGCGGACTTTCAAAAACGTGCGGTAGGAGCCGATGTCGTTTTCATTCAACGTCAAATGATTGATCGACACGCCGCAGGTGACGGGCAGTTTGCGCGCTTTGGCTGAGCGCACCACATCCAAGCTTTCAGCGCAGCTGATGGTCGCCGCGTGATAACGCCCGCCGGTCATTTCAACGAGGCGCACGTCGCGCTCGAGTACGATTGTTTCGGCGAGTTTTGATGCGCCGGGAAGTCCTAAGCGCGCGGCAACCTCGCCAGAGTTCATCGCAGCGGTGCCCGACAGATACGGGTCTTCCGTGTGGTGGACGACGAGGGCGCCGAAGTCTTTCGCGTAGTTCAAAATGTTGCGCATGACGCGCGTGTTGCCGACGCTCGACTTGCCATTCGAGAACGCGATGGCACCGGCGCGTTGCAGCAGACCGATCTCGGTCATCTCCTCACCCTTGAGGCCCTTGGTCATTGCCGCCATCGTGTGGACGTGGACGAAGGCGTTGTCGCGGGCGCGGCGCTGAATGAAGTCGACGAGCGCCACCTGATCGATGACGGGATTGGTTTCGGGCATCACGACGATGGTGGTGACACCGCCGGCGGCAGCCGCATGGCTCGCCGTTTTCAAGGTCTCGCGATGTTCAAAACCGGGTTCGCCGGTGAAGACTTGCGCATCGATCAGGCCGGGCGCCAGAATGTGGCCGCGGCAGTCGATGACGTCGGCGCCGTCGGGCGCGTTGCGGCGCAGGTGCGCGCCCAGATCCGCAATCAGTCCGTCGACGACCAATAGCCCGCCGGGCTCGTCGCGATTGGTCGCTGGATCCATAATGCGGGCGTTGATGAATACGGTGGGCTTGGCGCGAGCCGGTTGCTTATCGAAATTTTTAGCTGCGCTGCTCATGCGTTGTCTCCCGCATGTGGCAAGTGCGCGGAGAGGGCTTCGAGCACGGCCATGCGCACCGCGACACCCATTTCCACCTGCTCGCGGATGACGCTGCGCGAATGATCGGCAACCGTCGAAGCGATTTCTACGCCGCGGTTCATCGGGCCCGGATGCATCACGAGCGCGTCCGGCTTGGCGCGCGCCAGCTTCTCATTATCAAGCCCGAAGAAGTGGAAGAATTCGCGGCTCGATGGCACGTAGGATGCGTCCATGCGCTCGCGCTGTAGGCGCAGCATCATCACGATGTCGGCGCCTTCGAGCCCTTTCCACATGTCGGTGAAGACTTCGCAGCCCAGACGTTCCGGCGATGACGGCAGCAGCGTCGATGGCGCGATGATGCGGACGCGCGCGCCAAGCGTATTCAGCAAATCGATGTTGGATCGGGCAACGCGCGAATGCAGAATGTCGCCGCAGATGGCGACGACCAAACCCGCGATCCGGCCCTTGGCCCGGCGGCTAGTCAGCGCGTCGAGCAGGGCTTGCGTCGGGTGTTGATGCGCGCCATCGCCGGCGTTGATCACCGAGCAATCGACTTTCTGCGAGAGCAATTCAACGGCGCCCGCCGCATGGTGGCGCACGACGATGATATCCGGCCGCATGGCGTTGAGCGTGACGGCAGTGTCGATCAGCGTCTCGCCCTTGGTGACGGACGAGGTCGCGACGTTCATGTTCATGACGTCGGCGCCGAGCCGTTTGCCTGCGAGCTCAAACGAGGCTTGCGTGCGCGTCGAGGCTTCGAAGAACAAGTTGATGAGGGTGCGGCCTGAAAGGATATCGCGCTTGGCGCCGCCTTGGCGATTGCGGTCCGCTGCCTTGTCGGCGAGATCCAATAGGAAATTGATCTCCGCCACGTTGAGACTTTCGCAAGTCAACAAGTGGCGGCGCGGAAAACGCGTGAGCTCTTTTGCAGTCGATGATTTAGCCATTAAAGGCGTTTGTATAGGCAGAGTCTGAGGTGAGGGCAAGTGAGTGCTGCGCAAATCAGCGGACAAGGTCAATGAAGCGTGTATCATTCACGCCGTTAACGCCTGAAAGATTGGTCCAGCGCAATGACCGAAGCCTTTTCGACGCATGATGTTTTCAACCAGTCGCCGGCCTTCGAAGACGTCAATCTTCTCCTCGGAGACCGGGCGCTAATGGCGGCCGTAGGCCGGGAAGGTGCGACCGCCAGCGTCCCGGCGCTGCA
>JAYUCQ010000458.1:0-3288 GCA_043740265.1 Hyphomicrobium sp. | reverse complement strand
GAAACGTGTCTTTGCTATCTTCCGTTGCAGAAATTCTTGCGCAGGAACCTGCTATGCCAACCGTTCGTCCAAATATCGAAGTCTTTCATCAGCCTGGTCAAGAGGCGACCTTCGGCCACCTACCCAATCAAACGCTGACCGCTGGCGCAACGGGCTTGCATCACTCGCTGGCCAGCAGCGGCGTCGGCAACAACCTGCTCATCGGCGGCAACGGCACCAACGTTTTTCATTTCAAATCGACGACGACATGGCCGGGCTACGCATCGCAGAACACCGGTGATCCGGAAAACGCCGGCCCGAACACGCTGTTCTCGCTCTCAGGCTACGCGCAAAATACCGACGTGTTCCGCGGCAAGGCCGGAGCCGTCAACATCCTTTGGATGGCAAACGGCAAGGAAGCTCTCTTCCTCGACGACGACTTCAGCCCGGGCGTTTCCGGACTGCGCCTCGTCAACATCAACGCCATTCAGTGCGGCACCGGCGATCAGATCATCGATCTCACAAGTTCGCGCTATTCACTTGGCGACGTCACCATCAAAGGCGGCATTGGCAATGACGTGATGATGGCGAGCCTAGGCAACGATCTCATCGTTGCGGGCAAAGGCAACGACTATATGTGGGGCGGCTCCGGCAACGACGCCTTCGTTTGGGAATCCGCCAAGGCCAAGGGCTTTGCTGATACGGTGCTGGGCGCGACCGGCGTTGATACGCTCAAAATCAAACTGACGGCCGCGGAATATACAACCGCCGTCAAAGCCGAGCTGGTTGCCTATCATAACTTCATCGCTGACCCGAACCACAACGGTCAGAACTTCCACTTCACAACACTTGGCAACATCAACGTTGCCGGCGTAGAGCGCCTCGATGTCAACGTTGCTGGTGCCCACCTCAACGTTGCCTCCGTCGGCGCAAAGCAGACGATCCACGGCGACGTTGCAGGTCACGTTTTGAACGGCGGCACAGGCGGCGACACGTTCTTTTGGAAAGCGTCTGATGTCGGACCCGGCCACGGCCTCGATCACATCAGCAATTTTTCGTTCGAGCAATTCGATCGCGTCGACATTTCGCGCCTGACCACAAATCACAATCCGGCAAACGTCGCGCTCGTCGCCCAGACAGTCGATCAAGCCCAAGGCACGCTGGTGCAAGTCCACGTCAATGGCGCCGCCGCTTGGACCGATGTTGCAATGGTCGACCATGTTCACGGCGTCACCGCTACGAACTTGTGGGCCAGCCACAGCCTGATTTTGTAAGCCAAACGAAAACGGCGTCTTCCCGTATCAGAGAAGACGCCGCGTCTGCGCAAGGCCGGGAAGGCGCCCCGCGCGCTTCTCGCTATTTAGTTTTTGGCAGCAGGTGCCGGTGCCTTATCGCCCGCTGCCTTTTCAGGAAGGGCAATGGCGACAATCGCCGACTTGCCGTCCTTCATCGCGGTGCCGTTCCAACGGCCCTTGTCGTCGCGTGTCAGCTCAGAAACGTTGGTGTAGCCCTGAGCGATGAGCAGCTTGCGGGCTTGCTCAGCGTTCGCTGCCGACGACATTGCCGCGCTTTCCGAGACAGCGGCGGCTGGTGCCGCGGCTGCGGCAGGCGCATCTGCTGCGAATACCGAAGTCGAAAGTCCTGCAACGATGAGGGCTGCGAGTGTAATGGTCGATTTCATAATTCATCTCCTGATTTCGTGCGGCGGGTCGTGCCGCTATAGACCCGGGAGATAGTCAAGTGCTGCGATCACCACCACTCACGATGCCGTGGCGGGTGCGAAGCAAAAGGTGATCGCGCGTGATCAAACCACCCGCGCATTGCGCCGCTTCTAGAAAAATCAGCGCTCCGTGGGGCATCCGGCGTTTACGATCCTCGCGCGACTGTGATGCGGTCTCATCTTGAGACGCAAGTACCGTCGAATGAATTCTTCGCAATGTGCAGGGCTTGGTTTTTCTGCGGCCAGAGCGGCGATGAGTTGCCGATCCATTTGCGAAGCGTGAGGCTAAGCGCATCAGAATAAAGCCGTTTTTGAAGCGTTATATCATGGACAGTGAGTGGTTCGATTGAGTTCAATTATCTCGTGCCGCCAGTTGCTTTCAATCTCTCCAGTTTGCGTTGCGTGTGAGCGTCACCTGAACGGCATTGTCCGCTCAGGCCAAGCCAGAGCTGCAACAGGAGACCGCGATGGAATCCGCCGTTATTGTTATGATCGTCACGCTGGCCATGCCTAACGGCGATAGCTCGGTCAGCATCAAGCCGATGCTCAGCGTCGATAACTGCCGCATTGAGGCTAAACTCGAAGCCAGCGATCCGTTTGTCGCCAACGTCGAATGCTCTGAGCTCAACGACGGGCGCCTTGAACTGATGTTCAAGCGGCAAGAGGACCACAAGATCCCGGAAGCCGTGGTGGACAGATCGACAGGGTGATTATTTCTTCCGGAACTGGTCGAGGCTGAGGATTTTCGCGCCTTCAGTTGCGGCGGGTTTATCAGCCGGCACGACATCAGACACGGCGCCCGGTGCCGCCGCCGAAGCCGGTTGCGGTGAGGGTGCCATGGGCAATGCTGGCGGCGTTGCCGCTCCAGAAATTGCGTTGGCAGCCGGAACCGCTGCGTCCTTGTCGGCTTTCGGCTTGCCCTTGACGCGCGGCTTCTTGGACAGCGTCGCACGCGGGCTATCGGCGCGGGCTTCACCAACCTGGTCGAAAGCCGCGTCCATTGTCAGTGAGCGGCGCGGAGCCGGCGTTTCGCGGTCGCTGCTGGCATCTTCAAACTGCAAGCCGAATTTCACGCTCGGATCGATGAAGACTTTGATCGAAAGGTACGGAATGACCAGACGTTCCGGAATGCCATCGAACGTCAGCTTCACTTCGAAGCGGTCCTCCGAGATGATCAAATCCCAGAAGCGGTGTTGCAGCACGACCGTCATCTCGTGCGGATACTTTTCCTTCAAGCGCTTTGACAGGATGACGCCCGGCGCTTGCGTCATAAATGAAATATAGAAATGGTGCTCGCCGGGAAGCCCGGTTTTGACGATCTGGCTGAGCACCGCGCGGACAACGCCACGCATGGCGTCCTGCTGCAAGGCCTCATAGTCGATCTCTGTCGCCGTCATTCCGCGCCTCTAAAACGTCACCGCCCGACTTGCATCACGACATCGATCGTGACCTGCATAGTGCCTTGCTTCCCTAGCGCATCGCGGCGCTTGAGAGAAGTGGAGGGCTTCTGTTGCCCGGTGCCCTCCGGACCGCGCCTTAGTCCTGCTAGGGAGTAAGGGCTTCAGTGTTTAGGTAACTCGCACCGCATT
>JAYUCQ010000457.1:0-7972 GCA_043740265.1 Hyphomicrobium sp. | reverse complement strand
GCACGCGTAAGCTTGAGCACGGTTCCGCATCGCGGTAAAATTCGCCTACCTTCGTTGCACGCAGACCTAGACGACCGGCTTTTCACCAGCACCCTTTGGCAAGGTATCCGTTTCAGCTGCAGGCTCCGCTCCGCGCGCGCCAGCAGCCAAGCGGGCCAAACTCGCGGCGACACCCGGCGGCAATTTTGAAAAGTCTGGTGCCGGCATCGGGACGGGCGCGCGTTGCGGTAGCGGCGGCGGGGCATGGGGTGCCTGAGGCGGCATGGTGCGCACAGTCGCATCGACCGGAGCCTGCTGCATGCGCGGCGGCGGCGTAAACGGCGGCATCCCGCCACCGTTTGTGTAAGCGGGTCCCGGCATGGGTGCCGCCATCATAGGTGCAGCCAGCGGCTGTGATTGATGCTGCGGCGGAGCGGAATTCGCAGCCGCGCCCGTGCCCGCAAGCGCTGCCTGAATCCGCTGAGCCGGAATGGCTGGGAGAGCAGGTTTCGCCGCTGCGACTGTCGGAATCGAGAATGGCATTGCAACGTCTCTCGACCCGGGCGCAGCGAGACCCAGCGGCGCTTTTTGGGCCGCACCGCCTGCAGGGGGAGCTTTCTGACGGGGGCGAACGACCGAACGCGTTGGCAACGCCTGCGGCTTATTCTGCGCCGCCGCCGTTAGTGCCGCAGCAGCCGGGCTTGCCGCCTCACTGACGGAGGCGGCTGACGCGATAACGGCGTCTTCAATTTTCCGCGGCTTGACCTTGGGGCGGAAGAACCCGCGCGGTTGCAAGCGGCGTTCGGACCGGCGCACCATTTTCAGAAGTTGAATGACGTCGCGCTCGGGAATGGGCTCGCCAAAATGATAGCCCTGGGCGTATTCGCAGCCAATCGATCGCAGGAACGCCGCTTCGTCGGCGTGCTCGACACCCTCGGCCACAACCTTTTTCGAGAGCTCGTGGGTGAGTGCTACGATGGAACGCATTATGGCGGCCCCACTCGCGGTATTGCTGGCGCGGACAAGCTCACGGTCAATCTTGATGGTATCAAACGGAAAGCGCTGCAAATAAGCCAGCGACGAATACCCGGTGCCAAAATCATCAAGTGCCAGTTCAGCGCCGGCCCCGCGCAAAATTTCAAGCACATCGATTGCTTGCTCTGGGTTTTCCATCACCAGCGTTTCGGTGATCTCAAGCCGAAGCGCGCCACGGGGCACGATATTGCGGCCGAGAATGTGCCTGATTTCCTGCACAGATTCCGGCTTGAAGAGCTGCTTGCTTGAGACGTTGACGCTGACAAACAGCGGACGTTCAACGCGTGGAAGTTCGGCCTGCCACAGTGCCGCGTCTTTTGCAGCGCGCAGAAGTACGTGCGATCCTAGCTTGATGATCAGATCGGATTCTTCGGCAACGGGTACGAACGTGATCGGGTTCAGCATGCCGTGCTTGGGATGATCCCAGCGCACCAGGGCTTCAAAGCCTGCGAGCTCCTTCGTCGGCAAATAGACGATCGGCTGATAAAGAACTTTGAGCTGACCCTTTTCCAGAGCCTTGCGCAAATCGCTTTCAATCTGGATGCGATCGTCGCGGTCACGGCGCATACCGGGCTCGAACACTTCGATACGGTCCGCCCCGCCGCGTTTGGCGCGGTACATTGCCAGTTCGGCTTCTTTGAGCAGATCATCGTCGGCCGTTTGCGCCTGATCCCAGACCGCGACACCAATTGAGCCGGTGAGCACGATCTCTTGGTTAGCAAGCGGGATTGGTGCCCGGAGCGAACGGCGCAAACGTTCAGCGAGCGCTGCCAGATTGCGGGCTTCTTGCTCGCCGACGAACAACATCGCGAACTGATCACCGCCAACGCGGGCGGCGGTATCGTGCGGACCGAGATGACGCTGAAGGCGGCGCGCGACGGAGAGCAGCAAGCTGTCGCCGCGGACAAGACCGAACGACGAGTTCACACTTTTGAACTTGTCGAGATCGATGAAAATAACCGCCGGTCTGACGGTATCGTCGCTGCGGGCACGAGCGACCGCGGATTTAAGCCGGTCGAGAAAGAGTTCGCGGTTGGGCAAGCCTGTCAGGCTGCAATGCACTGCGTCGTGCAAAAGGCGCTCATGGGCACGTTTGGCATCGGAGACGTCGCGGATCAAACCAACGCAGCGCAGTGTGCGGCCATCGGCATTGGGCACACTGGCGGCTTCGAGTTCAAACCAGCGCCAGCTATTGTCGGAGTGGCGCAAACGGAAATCAGTACGAATCTTGACGCCAGCACGCTCCTGCGCCGACATCAGCATGACGCGGAAGCGCTCTTTGTCGGTTGGGTGAACGTGGCGGAAAAAATCGTCGACCTTGCAGGAAAGCTCGCCCGGCATCAGCGCCAGCGCCATTTCGATTTCAGGCCCGACCTTAAATTCGTCGCGGCGGATGTTCCATTCCCAGACGATCGAACCGGAACCGGCCAGCGCCAATGACCGGGCCTGCAGTTCCGTCGGCGCACCGGCGTAAACCGGATCGAGCGAGCGGAACGCAAATTGCGTCACCGTAAAGCCAAGCAGGATGACGACCAGCACCAAACCAGCAACGAGACCGGCAACGACAACATCGCCCGACAGCCGGCCGGTCAAGGTGAGGCCAGCTGCGAAAATCCACACCAAGAAAAGCAGCCACGTCGGCAACAGCGACAAGGCCCGATCCTGGCCACGCAGTGCAAGAAACAGCGTGAACATGCTGCCGACGCCACCGATCAGCAGGAAGGACAAGCGCGCAAACGTTGCCGACAAGCGCGGGTCGATGACGGCGACGGCGACAAGCGCCAGCTGCGCCACCACCCATACGCCGATAAGCATGCGAACCAGCCCGTGCCAAAGCCCGAGCCGCAAGAATGTCGAGAGAAACATCACGAAGCTCGCGGCAATCGCGGATTCACACGCGGCGCGATAAACCGCGTTGTCCTCCGGCCGCAAGTTGAACAGCTTGTGGAAGAAGCCAAAATCAACGCAGAGATACGTTAGCACTGACCACGAGACGAGCGCCGCTGCCGGGAAAATGATTTTGTGATTGGCCGCGAATACGGCGGTCAAAAAAATCGCCAGCAGGCCGGTGAGCCCAAGCATGGCGCCGTTGAACAACTGCCGGTCGCGGGTTTTGACTTCGTAGTCAATCGGCTTCCAAAGATAGATCCGTGCAAAGCGTTCAGTTGAAAGTTCGGCGACGTAGGTGATCGTCTGCCCCGGCTCAAGCGTGATGCGGAACACGTCGGCCTTGTCGCTCTTGATGCGCTCGGGCACGAACCCGATTGACGGTGTGACGGCCTCAATGCGGCGCGCGTCGAGGTCCGGCCAGACCGTGCCGGAGCCGCTGACCGTATAGCGATCCGCTGTCAGCCAGCGTTCCATCGGCCGGTCGGTCTTGTTGGAGAGCGCGAAGACCATCCAGTTTGGATTGGCACCTGGAATGGATGCACGAACGGTCATGCGGCCGGTGACACCATCGGCACCAGCCGATGTCTCAACTTGCAAGCTATCGCCGCGGCCTTCGTAGGCATCGCCGAGCGTGGTAATTTCAATGCGCTCAAGGTCGGGCTGCACGGCAATCGGTGTCATCGCCTGTGCGCCAAATGCAGCGGCCACATAGACGGCGACGAATAGTAAAACACGGATGAGCAAAAGGCCGGGCTTTTTGATCATCGGGCCTCCGTCATATTGGGCGCCATATTGGTCGTCAAATTTGGGGCTTGGCCATCGCCGCTGATAATTGCGAAAAGGGCGTGATCTTCCCACTGACCGTTGATCTTCAGATACGAGCGCGCAAAACCTTCACGCGTGAAGCCTGAGGCTTCGAGCACGCGCACGGAGGCCGCGTTGCTTGGCATACAGGCAGCTTCAAGGCGGTTAAGGCGCAATGTCCGGAAGGCAAACGGAAGAATTGTCTTCACCGCTTGCCTCATGCGGCCCTGGCCAGCATAGTTTTTACCCATCCAATATCCAAGTGACGCAGTCTGCGCCGACCCTCGCCGGATATTCGACAGTGTAATTCCGCCGGTGACAGCGTCCGTCACTCCGTCGCAGATAAAAAACGAATAGCCGAGGTCATCACGCACGTCTTTGGCGTACGCGCGCAAGCGGCGGCGATACATATGGCGGGAGAGATCATCCCGCGCCCAGGCTGGCTCCCAAGGAGTCAAGTGTGCGCGGCTTAAGGCTCTGAGTTCAGCCCAAGACGTGTAGTCAGCAACGGCCGGCGCGCGCAAAACCACGTTTTCGCCACGGATGGCATCGAGATAATCTTCCGGCAATGCGGCGCGAAGGAATGCCATCTGGTGTTTAAACCTCCGCCAAGGCAGCGCGATCCGGAGAGCGCGACATGATCTCGGCGGTACGCGCCGCCTGCGCCGGCGATTTCTTGCCAGACCCGACGATGGCAACGGTCGGTACAGCCCCGGCGATGCGCGCTGCGACGTCACGAACAGCAGTCCGCGTGACGGCATCTACACGGGCGACAAGCTCGTGTGACGGTATCAGTGCGCCGTGGGTCAAAAGGTGACGCGCCATCTGTTCGGCCCGGACGGACGAACTCTCAAGCGCCATGAGCAACCCGGCTTTCAATTGCGCGCTCGAGCGTTGTAACTCGGCGGCTCCCGGTCCCTTGTCTGCGACTTCGTTCAATTCCGCAGCAACTATGGCCGAGAGTTGCTCGACCTTTTCAGGCGCGGTGGCCGCGTGCACTGCAAGCATTCCGGCGTCCCTCAATCCCCAGACCGTCGAATAAATGGCGTAGCAGAGGCCGCGGTTCTCACGAATCTCTTGGAACAGCCGCGACGACATCCCGCCGCCAAACAGCCCCGAGAACACCTGCGCCGCGTAATAGTCGTCTTCGAGATAGGTTGGTGCCGGCAAACCGATGACCACATGACTTTGCTCAAACGGCTTCGCTGAGGCTGCGGTGCCGCCCTTGTAATGCGCCCGGCGTTCCTCACCCGATTGCGTACGAGTGAGCCCACCGAATAGGGCTTCAGCGTGGCGAACAAGTTTTTCGTGGTCGATAGCGCCTGCGGCCGAGATAACCATGGCTTCGGGCGTGTACCTATCCCGCAGGAAAGCTGTCAAATCAGTGGCTTGGAGCGCTCCGACGCTGGCCTGGGTGCCGAGAATCGGGCGGCCGATCGCCTGATCCGGGAACGCTGCCTCATGCAGCAGGTCGAACGCCAGATCGTCGGGGCTATCCTGGGCTGCAGCGATTTCCTGCTGGATGACCTCGCGTTCCTTGTCGAGTTCGGCGGCACTAAAGCTCGAATTCAGCAAAATGTCGGCGAGGATGTCCATTGCCACACCGTCGTCGCCTTTGAGAACCCGGGCATAGTACGCCGTCATGTCGAGGCCCGTCGCGGCATTGAGTTCGCCGCCAACGTCTTCGATCTCTTCGGCGATGCGCTGAGCCGTGCGCGTGGCTGTGCCTTTGAAGGCCATATGTTCCAGGAGGTGCGAGAGCCCGTGTTGTTCGGGGCGCTCGTGGCGGGCACCGGACGCGATCCACACTCCCAGTGACACCGTCTCGAGATGGTCCATCGCGTGGGAAACAACCCGCAGGCCATTGGGCAGCGTCGTGACGTGGGTGCTCATACGGCGGCCTTTGTACGGGCAGCAGCCGCGTGTTCGACGTAAGCTTCAATTGCCGCCAGATCGTTAGCGACTGTGTCAAAGCGTTCCGGTTGAGTCATCAGATTAGAGAGGCGCGCTGGAAGTGCAGGCCGATTGCCCGTTATGCTTTCAATCGCATCGGGGAACTTGGCCGGATGCGCCGTGGCAAGGACGACCAGATTGCCAGTTCCGCCAATGCGGTTCGCGGCAACGACGCCGCAAGCCGTGTGGGGATCAAGCACATAGCCGTGGCGCTGTTTCGTCTCGCGAATGCAATCGGCAACGTCGCGTTCGGACGCCGTTGCTGCATCGAAATCAGCTTTCAGGACCGGCCAGACAGCACCTAAGTCAAAGCGCTTTTCATCGCCAAGGTCTTTCATGAAGCTGCGGATCAAACCGGCATCGCGTCCCGAGGCTTCAAACAAATAGCGTTCGAAATTCGAGGAAATTTGGATGTCCATCGATGGTGACGAGGTGGCAACGACGCCCTTCATCTCATAAACACCTGTCGCGACTGTGCGCGGCAGAATGTCGTTTTCGTTTGAAGCAATGATGAGCTGCCTAATTGGTAAGCCCATGCGGCGCGCCACATAACCTGCAAAGATGTCGCCGAAGTTCCCCGTCGGCACGGAAAAGGAAACAGCTTCGTCCGGCGCACCAAGATTGGCAGCGGCGGCGAAATAATAGGTGACTTGCGCAACAATGCGGGCCCAGTTGATGGAATTGACGCCCGACAATTGCACGCGGTCGCGGAAGGCGTGGTCGTTGAACATGGCTTTGACGAGGGCTTGGCAATCATCGAACGTACCTTTAATGGCCACCGCGTGGACGTTCGGCTCCGTTGGCGTGGTCATCATGCGGCGTTGTACGTCCGAAACGCGACCATCGGGAAACAAGATCACGACATCGACGCGTTTTGAAGACCGGAAAGCTTCGACGGCCGCGCCGCCGGTATCACCCGATGTTGCGCCAACGATCATCGCACGCTGGCCGCGCTTTTCGAGCACATGATCCATCAAGCGCGCGAGCAGCTGCATGGCGACGTCTTTGAACGCCAGCGTCGGGCCGTGGAACAGTTCGAGGATGTAACGGCCGGGACTCAATTGCACGAGTGGCGCAACGGAGGGGTGGCCAAATCCGGCGTAAGCCGCGCCGGCCATGCGCTGGAGTTCGGCGCGCGAGACAGTATTGCCGACGAACGGATGAATGACTTCAACGGCAATATCGGCGAACGGCCGGCCCTTAAACGAGCGGATCATTGCGGTGGAGAGTGTAGGCCAGGTTTCCGGCAAATAGAGCCCGCCGTCCCGCGCTAAACCGGCCAGCAGAACGTCGTCAAAGCTGAGCTTAGGCGCTGTGCCTCGTGTCGAAATATAGTTCAAAGGAACGGCCTCTTCTCAGTTCCAGCTGACCCTAGTGCGATGCCCGGGCGCGAACAAGTCTCGCAAGACCAAAGGGCGGAGCTGCACACAACCCTCGTGCTCACAGCCTCATAATATATGCGGCATTAAGGTTGTACGGGCGTCTCTGCCAATGCCGCCAAACGCTGACGGGCGTAAATTACAAAGATCACCGCCAGCGTCGCGGCGAGGCCGTACCAGGTGACGACGTACTGCAGGTGAGAATTCGACAAGTGGATCTCGGTGGTACCGCCTTTGGGCCAGCCGCCGGGATTGGCGGGCTCAGCTTCAGCATCCAGTGAAAACGGTGCGTAACCTTGCAGCCGCATGGTCGCCAATTGCTCAGGCGTAGGTTGACCGGCCGCACCCCAGCGCATGGCCCAAGTATCGCGCGCATACCAGCGATTGGACTTGGCGTCATTGTCTGGCGTGAACGAATTTTTGACCTGATCGAGACGAGCTAAGCCCGTCACCGTGACCGGACCCGCAACCTGCCCCTCTGCACGCTTGGCCGCATCCTTCAATGTATCCGGCACCCAGCCGCGATTGACGAACAGCGGCGGCTGACCGCCATCTGGTTTGAAAAGCGTGTAGACGTGCCAGCCCTGGCTGTCCGTGCGCGGCGCGTAGAGGTGACGTTCTTGGGAATGATCAAACGTACCCGACACGCGAATGCGCGCGTAATCGACGTCGCCGGACTTCACATATTCAGCAAGGGCGGCCGTATAGGATTCCGGTTCGGCAACGCGTCGCGCCTCGATCTTGGCGATCAAGTCTTCCTTCCACGCCTTACGATGCAACTGCCACGTGCCGAGGCTGATCAGCACCGGCAGCATCGCGAGGGTCATCAGGGTCGGCCAAATGAGACCGGCGGCACGCCAGCGCTTCAGCATCCGCAGCTAGTCCTTTTCTAAGCGGCCTTCCTCGGCCTTGTTCTGATATTGCAACGCGAT
>JAYUCQ010000456.1:0-3298 GCA_043740265.1 Hyphomicrobium sp. | reverse complement strand
AGGGCTGCGAACGCTATTACCAGGCCTTCCAGTTCGTCGTCTGGGCAGGTAAGGAGAGCCGTGAGGCTCTGGTTTCGACCATGTTCGAGACTGAGGGCCGGGCGTAAGTCCGCCACCCCACTCGAACGGTTTTAGTGTCATGTCCTTAGGTATCGACGGCCCCGTGGTGCTTGCGGGTGCGGGCAAAATGGGTACCGCCCTGATGCAGGGCTGGCTGGCGCGCGGCCTTGCGCCCTCATCGATCATCGTTCAAGACCCGGCGTTATCTGCTGAAGCGGCAGAGCTGATCCGCACGTCCGGCATTCGAGCAGAAGCTTCCATCGCGCATCTTGATACCGCGCCGTCGGTCATCGTGGTGGCCGTAAAGCCCCAGGTTATGGATCAGGTGTTTCCCGGGTTAGGAAAACTCGCCGGACCAAAGACCGTCGTTCTGTCGATTGCGGCCGGCCGTTCCATCGCAAGTTTCGAAAAGCATTTGCTACCGGGCATCGCCGTGGTGCGGGCTATGCCGAACACACCGGCTGCCATTGGGCGCGGCATGACGGGCGCGGTTGGCAATGGCCATTTGACGGCGCAACAAAGGGCGACCTGCGACGCGCTGTTGAGTGCCGTCGGCGAAATCGTCTGGGTAAAGGACGAAGCGCTCATTGATGCTGTGACGGCTGTTTCTGGTTCAGGTCCGGCCTACGTGTTCTTTCTGGCCGAATGTCTGGCTGAAGCGGGCCGCGCCGCCGGGCTAGACGGCGAGACCGCAAACCGGCTAGCGCGCGCAACCGTTTCAGGTGCCGGTGAATTGATGCATCAGTCGTCGAGCAATGCGGCAACGCTGCGCCAGAATGTAACGTCGCCCGGCGGCACGACAGCGGCGGCGCTTGCCGTTCTCATGAGCGAACCCAATGGGCTGCAGCGTTTGATGACGGAAGCCGTGCTGGCAGCGAAGGCGCGCGGCAAAGAACTGGGACAATAATCTCGTCTAGCGGGCCTTTAAAGTGGCAGCGAAATAATCGCGCGTAGCCCACCCATTGAACTTTGACCGAGTGCAATTTCCCCGCCGTGGCTCTTGGCGATGTCGCGAGCGATTGCTAGCCCCAGTCCGCTGTTGCCCTCGTCCTGGTTACGGGCGTGGTCGAGACGGTAAAATGGACGAAACACGTTTTCGCGCTCGGACGGTGGAATACCGGGGCCATTGTCATCGACTTCAATGCGCACCCACTGGCCTTCGGTCGCGGCGCGAATAATGACCTGATCGCCGAAGCGCGTCGCATTGGTGACGAGGTTGGTGATGGCGCGTTTTAAAGCTTGGCGTTTCAGCGGCAGAATAAGATCACCTTTGCGCTTGCGCAGCTTCAGTTCAATGGCGCTGCCGTACATCAGCGACTCGTCGTGAACTTCCTGAAGCAGTTCGCGCAGATTGGTTGGTTTGGCTTCTTCCCCGCCATCGCCTTTGGCAAAGGCCAGGTAGTCCTCCAGCATGTGCTGCATTTCTTTGACGTCTTCAACGAGCGAGCGTGTCTCTGGCGTGTCTTCGAGCAAAGCCAATTCGAGCTTGAAACGCGTCAGCACTGTTCGCAAATCGTGGCTGACACCTGCCAGCATGGTGGTGCGCTGCTCGACGTGCGTTGAAATGCGGTCGCGCATTTTAAGGAACGCGGTCGCCGCCTGGCGGACTTCGCGGGCGCCGCGCGGCTGGAAGTCATCCGGGATGGCCCGGCCTTTACCGAAAGCGTCAGCAGCGTCTGCAAGGCGCAAAATGGGGCGGATCTGGTTACGCAGAAACAAGATCGCGACGGTTAGCAAAATGACCGACGTGCCGACCATCCACAGCAGAAAAATATGCGAGTTCGACGCATAGGTCTGGCTGCGTATGGCGACGAAGCGTAAAATCGCATTGTCGTGTTTGACGCGGATTTCGACGGTTTTTGATTCAGCCGTCGTATCGATCCAGAACGGAAGTTGAACGTTGCGACGCAACTCATTCGACAGGGCACGGTCAAGGAGCGCGAAGTACGGTTTCGGCCGTGGCGGCGGCAGATCACCGGACGGCAGAACTTCCATAACAAGGCCGAGCCGGTTGCGCGCGAGATCGATAATTTTTTGCGGCGCTTCTGATTGCGGCAAGTCCTCATACACTTCGATCAGGGCCGCAATGTCCCTCGCCGTCGCTTCGGAGAGGCGACGTGTCACGGCCTGCCAATGCCGCTCCATGAATGCGAACGCGATGACGCCTTCAAGCACGACAATCGGCGTGATGATGATGAGGAGCGCGCGGGCGTAAAGACCTTTCGGAAGAATTTCGGCAAGAAGAATAAGCCCGCGTTTAACGAACGCGCTTTCACGTGTGCGTTTGAACCACGATTGCGCCGTCGCGCCGGTCTCGATGCTCATGTCGCGGGCTGCGACCATAATTTCTAGCCTTTGCAGCTGTTCAACTGTCAATCGGTGTAGAGGATGTAACCCTTGCCGCGCACTGTTTGAAGATAAACGGGGTTTGACGGATCGGCTTCGATCTTGCGTCGCAGACGGTTGATCTGCACGTCAATCGCCCGTTCGCTGCCGGTACTATCGTCGCTACTGAGTTCGTGGCGGGGTACAGGAACGCCAATGCGCTGAGCAAACAGGCGCAGTAGATCGCGTTCGCGTTCGGTCAGTTTAACGGCTTCTTCTTCGCGCTTCAGTTCTCCGCGCGTCAGGCTGAACGTGCACGGTCCCATACGGATTTCGTCACGGGATGATGATGTACTGGGTGCCTGGCCTCGCCGGAGAATGTTTTTAATGCGCAGCAGAAGCTCGCGCGGCTCAAATGGCTTTGAAACGTAGTCATCAACGCCCGCTTCCAAGCCAGATATGCGATCTTCAGCATCGGCCAGTGCGGTCAGCATGCATATGGGAATGGGCCGCGTTGCTTTAAGATCGCGCGCCAGGCTCAGCCCTGATTCACCGGGCATCATAACGTCGAGCAGCACGAGATCGAATGCCAGGCCGCGCATGTAGGAGCGGGCGGACGCCGCGTCACTGGCTTCGGTGACACGAAAGCCGTTGCTTACCAAGAAGCGGCCAAGCAAGGCGCGAATTTTCTGATCGTCATCGACGACAAGTATGTGCGGAGCGTTGTCCGGCAACGGCTCGGTGCGGGAGGAGGCGCCGGCGGACTTCATTCGCTCGACCCCGGCGTGTTGCGTACGACTGGCACTTGACCAATTTTCAGCAACGCCTCGACATGCGGCCGGTCCTTGTCGGCGATCATCGCGAACAGAAACTGCCGTGTCAGCCGGTCCGCTCCAGGGCCGGCTTTCAACAG
>JAYUCQ010000455.1:0-3301 GCA_043740265.1 Hyphomicrobium sp. | reverse complement strand
GCTTCGGCATTTGGCTTTGGCGAGGATTTTAGGGTTGTGAGGTATTGAGCGACGAGGTCAAGCATAGCCACTGAAACCTCGCGGTTATCCGTCAATGGGCTTTCGCCATTAGTGGAATTCCGGCACGCGGTCTGAACGCCGGTGCAGTCGCCGTAGGATCGCGGCTGTAACGGGCTCGAAAGTCCGATGTCGATGGCAAAAGCATGCGCGATTTGGCCATGCAATGATGCCTGCGCCGCCTTCCACCCATAGCGTCCGATGCCGTCCGGCGTGTTGTGAACGCGCCCCGAAATACCGTCACCGTTCTTGTCGCCGGGATCGGCACGGCTGCGGATCTCACTCTCCGCAACTCGCTCCAGTTCAGCGCTGCCATAGAGCGACGGTGCCAAGCGAATACTCTTCGCAACGCCACCCGCCAGCGGCGGACCCAGCAACGTCACCGACAGCTTCGGCAGAAAAGCAATCTCGGCCTCGGGCTCCAGACCTGGCACAGCGTTGGTTTGCAGTTGCAGTCCGTAAAGCGGATCGGTTGCCCCGCTGGCTGTACCGAGGCGGACAACAGCACCAACCATTTTCTGCGTACCGTCATCCGCAGCAATAACGCGCGCGCCGCCTCCGCCGGCATGACACGCTGCACACGATCGCGCGTTGAACAGCGGGCCGAGCCCATCGGATGCATCCGTTGATGAGGGGGCTGGAATCCATTGCCGTTTGAACAGGGCCTTCCCGGCCAGCGCGTCAAGCCCGTCCGCGAACAGCGGCGACGGCACAAGTGATAGCGCAAACGCTAGACAGTGCGCACGTCGAAGCCTCATGTGACCTCGACGTAGCCCATCATCCCGGTCTCTTGATGTTCGAGGATGTGGCAATGAAACATCCAATGACCGGGGGTGCCCGCGACCACCGCAACTTCGATGCGCTCCTTCGGCAGCAGCAACACCGTGTCGGCGCGGAACGGCGGCAGCTTGCGCAAGTTCGATGTCAGCACTTCGAAGGTGTGGCCGTGGATATGAATTGGATGGGCGTGCGGCGTCAGGTTTTGCAATTCGAAAATGTAACTCTTGCCGCTTTTCAATTTGGCCAGCGGTGGCCCGAGCTCACTGTGATCCGCGCCTGGCCACGCCTGCTTGTTGATCGCCCAGAACGTCCGCTTCGACAAACACAGCTTGCCGATCGGGAACGGACTTGTCTCACTCAGCGCTGCAACGCCTTCTCCCGTAGCCGTTGCCGAAAAGGTGAACGTCAAGCGCTCGGCATTTTTGAGATCGGCGTTCGGACTTGACGAGGGCTTCAGCGGTTTGACTTTAAATTTGCCGCTTCGAACCGCCGCGCCCTGCGGCATGAACTCGGCGAGGACGACGGGCTCGGCGGAAAAATAGTCCATCAACTTGACAACGCCGCCGCTCGCAGGCGAACGCAATAAAATATCCAACCGCGAGGCTGGTCCAAACCGCCAAGATCCAAGCGGGATCGGAGCGCAGCCATTACCGTCGATGGCGATGATTGCCGCCTCGGCACCCTCGACGCCGATTTCGGAAATTCTGACCGGATCAACGTTGAGAAGACGCAACCGGACATTGGCTGATGCCGGCAATGCGATGACGGGCTTTGTCACGCCGTTGGTCGAACGCACCGTTCCTGATGTGCCGGCCTTGGCCGCGCCTTCGTCCGTCGTGAAGGGAAGGAAATTTCCATCTGGCCCGATGCGCCAGTCTTTCATCATCAAGACGATGTCGGCATCCGACGCCGCCACTTCATCGCCGGTCACGATCAACGCGCCGATGAGACCGCGGCCGAAGTGTTCAACACTGTTGCAGTGCGTATGAAAAAAGTACGTTCCGGTATCCGGCGGCGTAAACGCGTAGTGCCCGTCTTCGCCCGGCTGAATTGGTTTTTGCGTTAAATACGGAACGCCGTCTTCGGCGTTCGGAACCCGCAGGCCGTGCCAATGGATGGTCACATGCTCGCCTGCGCGCGGCAGTCTGTTCTTAAAGTTGGCCGCGAACGGTTGTCCCGCTGATACGCGCACGACAGGGAACTCGGCGCCGTCCTGAAACGACCACATCGGCAGCGCCTTGCCGCCAAAACATGGCATCGCTGTCATGCGTTCGGCTATTTCAAATTCCGCGTGCGAGACGATTGGCGATTGTTGCGGCACAATACCGGCGGGGCCTGTTGCGGAAAATTCAGCGCGCGAACGGCCTGCACGCCAAAGACCTGCGCCCGCCATTGCGGCGGTGCCAAGCATTAAACGGCGGCGTGTGAACATCGGCGGCTTTCTGATTCCAACGCCGGAAATTTGACCGGCGTTAATTCTTGCTAACAGTGCTCGGAGAATCGAGGCTATCCGAACCCTGAATTTTGATATTGAGCTTCAGGGCCGCCACCACCGCCTCAATGGCCCGGGCCTGAATAATCAGCGCGTCAACCCCGTCCATAATCATTTTGTTGCCAACGTCGTTCCCGGCGGCCAACATCTGATCATACGCCATCTCGCCAGAATCAGCCTTGTCTTTGATGGCTTTCAACTTCGACAGTGTCTCGGCCATGGCATCGTCGACCCGCTTGGCGGCCTCGGAAGCCTTCTCACGCGCGAGCGCGGCAATGCTGGCTCCTTTGACATGCGTTGATCCGGCGTAGGTGCCGTTCCAGATCGACATCATGCCAATTTGATCGTTGTAGTGGCTGTTGTGCGTGTTGTCCGAGAAGCAGTCCTGCTCCTCCTCCGTGTCGTGCAATATAACGCCGAGCTTCATGCGCTCACCTGCCAGCTCGCCGTAAGTTAGCGACCCGAGGCCCGTCAATACTGTAGCCAACCGGGCGTCCTCGGGCTGCGCATCGATAGCTGCCCGCGCCGCGCCGCCGGTCTTCCAATTTTTGGCCATCACTGTCAGATCATCGACCAGCAAGGACGTTACGGCCTTCAGATAAGCCCGGCGCCGGTCACAGTTGCCGCCGGTGCAGGATTTGAGATCGTAGTCCGTCGCCGGCCGGTTTCCAACGCCTGGACCCGTACCGTTGAGATCTTGGCCCCACAGCAAAAACTCGATCGCGTGGTAGCCGGTGCCGACATTGGCTTCGACGTCGAGGGCGCCGTTGAGCTGGAGAAGAAGTGCCTTATCAATTGTCTTGGCATCGAGAATTTTTGCGCCAAGACGCAGCGACGGATTGGCGATGATGTTGGCCGTGTAAAGCGGATTTTCGGCCTTTGTGTCGCCGTAGTTCGCCTTATCGACATAGTCGATCAGACCTTCATCGAGCGGCCACGAATTGACGTTGCCTTCCCAGTCATCAACAATTT
>JAYUCQ010000454.1:0-3307 GCA_043740265.1 Hyphomicrobium sp. | reverse complement strand
CGTTATGCTTGAGGGCTTTCGCATTTTCAAAAGCGGCTTCGCCGGCCGCCTGCGCAAGCGGCTGATCAAGCGTTTTGCCGCGCAGCAATTCTTCTGCGGCGTTGGCGCGCCACGGAACGGTTGCAACACCGCCGATCGCGACGCGTGCCTGTTGGATTTTGCCGTCTGTAATGTCGAGCGCGACAGCAGCAGAAGCCAGCGCGAACTGATACGAATCGCGGTCGCGAATTTTCAGGTAAACAGATCGTTGCGTCCACGGGCCAGCTGGTACGACAATTGCGGTGATGAGTTCGCCAGCCTTCAGACTGGTCTCGACATCCGGCCGGTCGGCAGGAAGCTTGTGCAGTTTGGCGAATGCGACAACTTTGGGTCCGTCCTCTCCCATGATCTCCACCTGAGCATCAAGAGCGATGAGAGCTTGTGCAAAATCGCCAGGATAAGTCGCGATGCAACTATCGCTCGCGCCAAGAATGGCATGCTGACGATTGACGCCGCCGATGGCGGCGCAGCCAGATCCGGGCTCGCGTTTGTTGCAGGCGGTCCAGCTTGGGTCTCGATAGTAAGAACAACGCGTTCGTTGCAAAATGTTGCCGCCTAGGGTTGCCATATTGCGGATCTGCTGGCTGGCGGCCAGCGTCAATGACTGGGCCAAAACCGGATATTGAGATTTGATCTCAGCATGATCTGCCGTTTCCGACATTTTGACGAGGGCACCCAGACGAAGCCCTTTAGGCGACACATCAATTTTTGACATCGCATCGGCGTTCATGTCGCGAATGCTGACCAGTTGCGGCGGCTGTAAAACGTCGAGCTTCATCAGATCGAGTACAGTCGTGCCGCCAGCGAGATACTGTGCGGCAGTCTTGGCTTGCTTGCTGGCGCTTGCATCGACGGCACCGACAGCATCTTCAAGCGAGGCCGCGTTGACATAAGTAAATGGCCGCATCGATTAGGATCCCATTTGTTTCTTAGCTTCGTTGATCGCTTCCACGATGTTGGGATAGCAAGCACAGCGGCATAAATTGCCACTCATATACTCGCGGATTTCAGCATCGTTCTCGGCATGGCCTTCTGAGACGCATGCAACGGCGGACATAATCTGTCCGGGTGTGCAGTAGCCGCATTGGAAAGCGTCATGATCGGCGAAGGCTTGCTGCATTGGATGTAACCGGCCGTCCGCTTCGGCCAATCCTTCAATCGTGGTTATGTTCTGATTTTGCGCGCTGACGGCGAGTGTCAGGCAGCTCAGCACACGCTTACCGTTGACGTGAACTGTGCAGGCGCCACATTGTCCTTGATCGCAACCCTTTTTAGTTCCTGTGAGGCCGATATGTTCGCGCAATGCATCTAGCAGCGTGACACGTGGATCAAGACTTAAGGGATGCGCTGCGCCATTGACGCGAAGCTCGACAGTGGTGAGCTCACCGGGTTTGGTTTTTAGATCGGAGGATTTGCCAGGTGCCGCATCCACTTCTGATTTCATCATCACGGGAGCGGCAACAACCGCGACGCCAGCGTGCAAAAAATTGCGGCGGTTGACGCCGGAATTATCGGATGAGCGATTTTTTGTCATGAGCACCAACACGTGGACAGCTGAAATATCAGTGGCAAACGCCACGATCGCTGTTCCGTTCCCGCGCTCGTTTGGATGGGCCATAAAGCCGCTGTTGCTTAATAATGCGGCTGGCTAGATCGCTGTCAGGTCAGGCCGAGCAAGCGCGGACAGGCGCGCGCCACGAGAGCATCAACGTCGAGTTTCGGCGCGACCTTGTCGTAATCTTCGTCGATTTCTAAGCACGCTGCGCCATGTACGAAGGTCCATAGATCGATCACGATCTGGCTGCGGGCCGGCTTCCCTGGGATGCGGTTGTCGAAAGCACGGCGCGGCGCGCGCGGCCCGTCGTGTTGACGGCGCTCGCTGCGATCTTGGCGATGATCCTACTCAGCCGCAGCGTGTTCTGGGGACCAATGGCGATCAGCATGATGGGCGGATTGTTCGTGGCAACAATTTTCACACTGGTCTTCTTGCCCGCACTCTACGCTGCGTGGTTCCGTGTCAAGCCAGAAACAATGCAACATGAGATAGCATTGCCCGGATCCAACCGCGCATCTGAGGGCCAGTTTGCATTGGCGGCCGAGTAGGGTTGGCGAAGGCATCTCAATCTGAAGTCTCGAAGGGCTTGACGGTGTTTCGGCCGCGGACCAATCTGGTCAAAGCATAAATGCTGGACGTATGTACGGCATTGGACCTGGCTTAAGCTTCCGAGCATACCCATGAAAATCTATGACTGGCACATTGCCCCCAATCCCAGGCGTCTGCACATTTATCTCGCCGAAAAGGGCTTGAATATTCCCTTGATCGAGGTGGGCGGCGAGAATCTGAAACTTCAGCCCGAATATATTGCGAAGTACCCGCACGCCCTCGTGCCGATGCTCGAACTCGAGGACGGCACGCTGATCGGCGAAGTGATGGCGATCTGCAGGTACTTCGAGGAGCTGCATCCTGATCCGCCGCTGATGGGGACTGATCCCAAGGACAAGGCGATCGTCGAAATGTGGGAAAAGCGCGCCAACGAAGAGGGCATGCTGGCGGCGAGCGAATTGTTTCGCAACACGCACCCAGCGTTCGCCGATCGCGGGCTGCCAGGCTCCGCCGAGGCGATCAGGCAGTTGCCGGAATTGGTCGTGCGCGCCAGCGAGCGTCTCGGCCGGTTCTATCGCAAATTCGATGCGCAGCTTGCTCACAGCGAGTTCGTTGCTGGTCATCGCTATTCGATCGCTGACATTTCGGCGCTGTGTGCGGTGGATTTCGGCAAATGGACGGACTATCAAATTCCGGCCGAGTGCAAGAATATGCAGCGCTGGTATGATACCGTGTCAGCGCGCCCGAGCGCGAAAGTTTGAAGCGCGCAAGTGCGAAAACATAGCGCGACGAAACGCGAAAATAAAAAGTAACCGGATCATTCATGACCACCAATCGCGTCTGCAAACTTGTGAAGCGTCCGCGCCCCGGCCTTGTCACGCGCGAGATCTTCGAGTTCGCAGACGAACCAGCGCCAGCGCCCGGGCCAAACCAGTTCCGGGTCAAAATCGAATACATTTCGCTCGACCCAGCGATGCGCGGTTGGATGAACGAAGGCAAGAGCTACACGGCGCCCGTGGCCCTCGGCGGCGTCATGCGTGCCTACTCTGCCGGTCACGTTGATGTCTCGAACAATCCAGATTTCAAAGTGGGCGACGCGGTGCAGGGCTTGCTCGGCGTGCAGCAATACGCGGTCAGCGACGGCCGTGGCATCGTCAAGGTCGA
>JAYUCQ010000453.1:0-3309 GCA_043740265.1 Hyphomicrobium sp. | reverse complement strand
CAGCCGGACTACTTGGCCCTCAACCCGTTCGGCGAAATCCCACTGTTTTGTGACGGCGAGCTAGTGTTGCGCGATAGCCAGGCCATCGTAACATATTTGGCCCGTGCCTATGGTGGCGAGACTTGGCTGCCTTCGAACCCGGCCGATATGGCCCGGGTGCTGCAATGGGTTTCGACCGCCGCCAACGACATTGCACGCGGCCCCGCCGACGCCCGCCGCCATGATTTGCTTGGCTACGCCCTCGACATCACCAAGGCCCGCGCTCAAACGGCGCGCGTCATCGGCATCATCGAAAAACATTTGGCGGACCGCGACTGGCTTGAGCTTGGCCGTCCGACCATCGCCGATGTTTGCTGTTTTCCGTACATCGCGCTGTCCTATCAAGGCGGCGTGCCGCTCGACAATTATCCCAATGTCCGAGCCTGGATCGCACGCATCAAAGCCTTGCCCGGCTTTGTTCCGATGCCGGGGATTTAGATCTAGCCTGACGAGATGGAAACGGTTCCTCCAACTCGTCATGGCCGTGCTGGATGGCCGGGTCAAGTCCACGGCTGTCCGGTTGAGTTTTTATGGACATGGAGCATGGCGTTGATTCTTCTGTGATTCGAGAGCTTGGCGGCTTCATCGAACACGGAAAGGACCGAACGCCATGCGGCACCACAATAGTCTGTTGCACGATATGTTGAAGTTTGTTCCTTGGGATCGCTTTGACCAGCTTGTGGATGAACATGGCGGCGACCGGCGGGTTAGGACGCTCGATAGCAAGAGCCAGTTTGTTGCGCTTCTGCATGCACAATTGTCGGCGGCGTCAAGCCTGCGCGAGATCGTGTCGGCGTTGGAAAGCCAGCGGACGCGGCTGTATCATCTGGGCGTCAGCGCTCCGAAGAGATCGACGCTCGCCGATGCCAATGCCTCGCGCCCGGCTGCTCTGTTTTCCAGTCTGTTCGGTGTGCTCTTGAAGCAGGCTCACCGCGGCTTGCGGCGCGACACGCACGACGCCATCCGCCTGATCGATTCCACCCACATGGCGTTGTCGTCCCTCAGCGAGACGTGGGCATCGTACGGTGCGGCGAGCAGCGGCACGAAACTCCACGTCGTCTACGATCCGAATGCCGAGATACCTGTGCACTTCGCTGTCACTGGCGCACGCATCAACGACATCACCGCCGCCAAGGCGATGCCTATCGAAGCAGGTGTCACATACGTTTTTGACCTTGGATACTACGATTTTGGATGGTGGGCAGGTCTCGACGCCAAGGGCTGCCGGTTCGTAACCCGGTTGAAAACAAATACGCCAACGCGTGTCCAGGCCGAGCGAACCGTTACCCCCGGCGGCGCGATCCTCACAGACCGCATCGTTCGTTTGCCGGAACGCCTGATGGCCAGCCGCCGCAATCCGTGTGCACGCGATTTGCGCGAAATTGTTGTGCGTCTCGACACCGGAAAGGCGCTGCGCATCGTCAGCAACGATCTCGACGCACCGGCTGAAGAAATCGCCGGGCTCTACAAAACCCGATGGCAGATCGAGTTGTTCTTTCGCTGGGTCAAGCAGACGCTGAAGATCGGCCGGTTCCTCGGCACATCCGAAAACGCCGTACGCGTCCAACTCGCAGTTGCTTTGATCGCTTACCTGCTGCTGCGTATGGCGCACGCGGCCCAGACGGCGGTCGCAAGCCTACTCGCCTTCACCCGATTGGTACGCCTCAACTTGTTCCAGATGCGATCCATTCACGATCTTCTTGACGCCACAAGGCTCCGAAGACCCGGCGTTGAAGCACAACTGGATCTGCAAATATGCTAAACCGGACAGCCGTGTGCTCGACACGGCCATCCAGGTCTTCTTGTGCAATTCTAACGCGTGGCGCTGGATGGCCGGATTAAGTCCGGCCATGGAGTGACGATCTAGCGATTCAACGTCAACCGGAAGCACACTAGCGAAGCTTGGCTCCGCCAAGCGGGAGAGGGAACGCGCCAGCGGGAGCAAGTCCACCTACATCGGCGCGCCGATGACGAGCGTCCAGAACGATTTGAATTCTGTTTTTGGATCCTGCACGAGCGCGACGCCCATGTGGTCCGCGTCAGACATCAGCAAGTTCTTGTTGTGACCTGGGCTGTCTTTCCAGCCTTTCATCACTTCGTTGAAATCGATCTGTCCGGTGCCGACGTTCTCAGCCGTCAAACGGGCTTTGTAGCCCGTGCGCTTGACGCGATCCCAGGGATTCGAGCCGTCCGAGCCATAATGCGAAATGCGATCCCACTTGGCGAGATCGCGGGCATGCGCCTTAGCCGCCTCTGTCAGCTCCGGCGAGAGCTTCAACGGCTTCAAGCCTTTTTCTTTGCGGTACGCATTGATGATGTCGCGCGCCATTTGCGAGTCCAGCATCGTGCGGGAATAGTCGCGGTCGGCGAGAATGCCGGGTGCGGCTTTCTCGAACGTTCCCGTTGGGGCCTTGTCGAGAGCGGCCACCTGCACGCCGCCGGTGCCGCGCGGGATCGACGGTTCGCCGCCGAGGCCGACGCTGCTGGCTTTGGGTCTGGTAATGGACGCCGTGGTCTTGCTGTCATCAGCAATGCCAGACGTGAACGACGATGAGCCAAGGCTGCAACCAGCAAGCGCTGCTGCAATCCCGGCCGTGAGAGCGACGCGGTACATAAATGCTACTCCCGGCACACGATGTGCGGATGCTCTCATCATTGCCGCAAATCCGTTAAGCCGCCGTTAACGCTAACAGCATGCGAATCGCGGGCGAGCCGCAGCGCGGTGGCGCAGAGATACTCGATCATCTTGGTCGTTCCCTCGAGCCGTATCATCCCGCCCTGCCCGCATTATCGCCTCAACAAGGTGTCGCCATTTGGGCGCTGTCGCGGCGAAAGCCCGGCAAAGGAGAAAGCCTGACAAGGAGGTCTTGGATATGCTCGCTCCAAAGTTGGTGACGGGCGCATGAGTGGCGGTCGAACACGCGGGAGAAAGGTGGCGCGGCGCTTGGATGTGGCCCCCCTTGCCGTAGTCTCGGAATCGAAAATGATTCGGGGGTCGGAGAAACCGCAGATATGGCAGCGGCAACCAGCAAACTAACGTCGAGCGCTGCGGGAGGCCCCAGCCGGTCAGGCTTGCCCGCGCTCTCGATTGGCGATCTCGTGCTGCTGCGCGTGGCAGCGGGGCCGGCAACGCGCGCCGAATTGCAGCGCGATCTGGCGGCACTCGTCGCGCCGAAAATTCCAGGCACGCAATTCCGCCGCTCGGCCGAACTCGCGATTAGCGGCCACACCACGCACCAGTTGATGACCGAGCAGCGCGGACGGCTGACA
>JAYUCQ010000452.1:0-8054 GCA_043740265.1 Hyphomicrobium sp. | reverse complement strand
TGGTTGCGGCTGCGTGATCTGCTGGCGTCGTCTTACCGTCGATCCCGATGGCCGCCGCCGCATCGCCGTAAACCTGCGGCTCTCCGAGCCCGGACCGGTCGCTCATCTGCCGATCGATCACTTCGACGGACTCGGCACATTCGATGACCTGCCGCGCGACAGCCGTTGCGTCCAGGATATGTGGTTCTAAAATGCCTTAACCGACAGCCCCCCGCGTTTTCCGGCTCGCCAATTCCAAGATGCTCCGCGCCTTGCAGCCATCCCGCGCCTCCGGCCGGCTCGACGAAGGAGAGTCGAAGCGCGCATGAAAAAGAGAGGATCTTGCGATCCTCTCTTGAGTTCTAGTTTGCGTGGGTCGAAAAATGAGAGTGCGCGATTGAACTACTTGGTCGCGATACCCTTCAGCAGCACCGGCGAGTCTGCATACCGCTCAAACGTCTTGACCGTCATTGCGCTGGCACCGGAGGCGCAGGTGAACTGCATCGTCGTGCCATCGATCGTATCGACCTTGGCAGAAGTACCGGCCGCAACATTGACGTTGACGCGCGAGGCGCTAGGCGTGGTGCCGTCCAAGTAATTGACGTCACTCAAAAGCACGGTCAGGTTACAGGCGCCATTTTCGGACAGATAGTAGCCGATGGCCCGCTTGGCGCCGACGTCCATGATGATCGCCTTAGCGGGCGCAACGCGCAGCTCTTTTGATCCATCTGCCCTAGCCGGCACGGCTCCGTGAACAACCGCCAGGGCGGCAAACGCCAAAGATGCGGCGGTGATGTTGAGATTGCTCATGTGGGTAGCTCCAGCCCAAGTGCGCAACCGTTCAAACCCTCGCAGAAGTGTCCGGGCGTGACGGCGACGTTGTTCATCATAGATAACGCACTGACTCCGCTTTGAAAATAGATAGCCATGCATTTCGGGAATGCGTGCGGCGCAGCGCGGAACCGTCACACCCCAAACGGGTAGTGGTGACAATTGGGTGTCAAAAAGGGGGAATTTGCACGACAAAAAAGGAAGCGGTTTGAGCCGCTTCCTTGATCGATTTAAGTCGCTTGCCAAGACTTTGATTTAGGCCGCATTGCGGAAAATCGCAGCTGTTTCGGCATCGGCATTGGCGGCCGCAACGGTCGTCGCGAGAACCTGAGAAGGTGCGGAAAAGCGCCCTGCATGGGCAATTTCCGATGGCGACGGGTACTTGTCGTACACCATCGCATCGCGCTTCTGGGACGCGCGCTGAACGCCCTCAAACGAGAAGCCTGAGAACAGGGAGAGAAGCGCTCCTGACTTGAGCGAAGACATGATCATATTCCTTTGGATTTGTGGGCGCACCGGTCGCCTCATCAGACGTATCCTAGCACCGCATTGTGGATCATATCTAACCCACGGATATGACTTATTAAAGGCGGTAGCTATGCAGATCAGGAATGCGAATTTTGCAGCGCTGAGCTGCCGCAGGGTTAACCTAACCGCCGTTAACTTGGTGTTCAGACCTGGTCCCCGCACAGCCAATCGATCCTTGTTTGGGCCGAGACGGGATGTGGACGCGGCGGCAGGGCCCAACGACAAGCTTAACAGCCACCGCTATAAGCGCTGCCGACGCCAGATTCCTTCAAACAAAACAGACTCCCTCAAACAAAGACGAGCGAGATGACCGCCACCAGCGCCTCCAAAATCACCCCCGACATGATCGCCAGCCACGGCTTCAAGGGCGACGAATATCAGCGCCTTTTGGATATCCTCGGCCGCGAACCGTTGTTCTGCGAACTCGGCATCTTCTCGGTCATGTGGAGCGAGCACTGCTCCTACAAATCGAGCCGCTTCTGGCTGAAGACTTTGCCGACAACCGGCCCGCAGGTCATCCAAGGCCCTGGCGAGAACGCTGGCGTCGTTGATCTCGGCGATGGCGACGCGGTCGTCTTCAAAATGGAATCACACAACCACCCGTCCTACATCGAGCCCTTCCAGGGCGCGGCAACTGGCGTCGGCGGCATCATGCGCGATGTGTTCACGATGGGCGCGCGGCCTGTTGCGAATATGAATGCGCTGCGGTTTGGCGCGCCGGATCATCCGAAAACCCGACACCTCGTCAACGGCGTCGTTGCCGGCATCGCGCACTACGGCAACTGCACCGGCGTTCCAACGATCGGCGGCGAAACCAACTTCGACGCCGGGTACAACAACAACATTCTCGTCAACGCGATGTGCGTCGGCCTCGCCCGCACGGATAAGATTTTCTACTCCGCTGCGAAAGGCGTCGGCTTGCCCGTCGTCTATCTCGGCTCGAAAACTGGCCGCGACGGCATCCACGGCGCGACAATGGCGTCGGCGGAATTCGACGACAAGTCCGATGAAAAACGCCCGACCGTGCAAGTCGGCGATCCGTTCACCGAAAAGCTTCTGATCGAAGCCTGCTTAGAGCTGATGGCAACGGACAGTATCATTGCCATTCAGGACATGGGCGCTGCTGGCCTTACCTCCTCGACCGCAGAAATGGCTGACAAAGGCGGCGTCGGCATCGAGCTCAATCTCGACCTCGTGCCACAACGCGAAATTGGCATGACCGCCTATGAGATGATGCTTTCGGAAAGCCAAGAACGCATGTTGATGATCCTGAAGCCCGAGCGCGAAGCCGAGGCCAAGGCGATCTTCACCAAATGGGGTCTCGATTTCGCGATCATCGGCACGACAACCGATACTGGCCGCATGGTCATCAAACACAAGCGCGTGGTCGAAGCCGATCTTCCCGTCGACAAGCTCGCCAACTCAGCGCCCATGTACGAGCGCCCGTGGGTTGAACCTAAAAAGCCGGTGACGATTTTACCGGAATGGGTACCCGCGCCGAACTCAATCCTCGGCACGTTGAAAGACATGATGGGCGGCCACGCGCTCGCCTCACGCCGCTGGATCTGGGAACAGTACGACCACATGGTCATGGGCGACACGATTGGCCGCCCCGGTGGCGACGCCGGCGTCATTCGCGTGCATAACACCAAGAAGGGCATCGCGGTTGCCTGTGATGTGACGCCGCGCTACGTCCTGGCCGATCCCGAAATGGGCACCAAGCAGGCCGTGGTCGAGACCTGGCGCAACTTGACGGCCGTTGGCGCCGATCCGCTGGCGATTACCGACAACATGAACTTCGCCAACCCTGAGCGGCCCGAGATCATGGGGCAGTTTGTGGCCAGCGTGCGCGGCATGGGCGAAGCTTGTAAGGCGCTCGACTATCCCGTCGTCTCCGGCAACGTCTCACTTTACAACGAGACCAACGGCGTCGGCATTCCGCCGACGCCCGCAATTGGCGGCGTTGGATTGGTACCGGATTGGACCAAGATCGCCGACATCAAATTGAAGGGTGCCAACACTGAAGGCGCAGGCAATATGCTGGTCGTCATCGGCCGCGAAGACGGTCACCTCGGCCAATCGCTCTATCAAGAACACGCGACAAAAAAATTCGACGGTGCACCGCCGCCTGTCTCACTCGAAGACGAAATCAAAGCCGGACGCTTGATCCGCGCGCTGATCCGCTCCGGAATTGCGCTCAGCGTGCACGATTGTTCCGACGGCGGGCTGCTCGTCACAATTGCCGAGATGGCCTTGGCGGGTGGGAGCCACGGTGGCTCACGCGAGGCGTCAGGCGTGGGCGTTGAACTCTATCCCTACGAAGGCAAACTGCCCGCCCACGCCATCTGGTTCGGCGAAGACCAAGGCCGCTACGTCGTCGAAGTCACGCCGCAGAAAGCAGAAGAAGTTCTCGAGCGCGCGCGCCTGCTCGAGCTGCCCGCCCGCATCGTCGGCCGGACAGGTGGCGACAGCCTTGCATTGAAGGGCGAGAAGCCGTTACCGCTCGCCGAATTGCGAGCAGCGCATGAAGGGTGGATGAAGGGCTTGATGGGGTGATTTGATAGAGTTCCCTCCCCCAGTTCTTCACGGGGTGAGGGTGAGGGTGAGGGTGAGGGTGAGGGTGAGGGTGAGGGGCGACAGCATGAAGCTGCGACGTTCCCCTATTGTTCTTGACAACATTGTTGTCCTTTGTTACTCTCGCATCATGACTGACGAAACCACCAGCCTTGTCCTTGAGCACCTTCGCCACATGCGGCAGCAGCTTTCGCGGTTGGAAGAAAAAGTGGACACGCTCATCGTTCGCGTGGGCTTGATAGAGCGGCACATTGCAAACTTCCACGTCAGCGAAGCCGCTCAAAACGCCGAAATCGATCGCGTCAACAAACGCCTCGACCGCATCGAGATGCGGCTTGAACTGACCGAACGCCCAGCGCTTCTTTGAATGCATCCGCTGCCGTTAGGAGGCGCAGCGATAGCATCGCTGCGCGTGAGCGTGGTGGGCCGCGCATAAAGATAGAATGAAGGGCTGATGGGTTGGTGATCGACCTAGGAATGTCGACATAGATAGGCTTAGCGACCTCTGGCAACATAAGTCCATTTAGAGCACCGTCGTTCTTGAGGATAGCAACAACTCAATGCCTATTTACATTGTTAAAGCTTACCGAGTTGTCCAAGGTGTTTCCGCGGCCTGTATTCGCGTCTGCCATTCAAAGGACGAAAAAACTTTTTGGCCGCGAGTGCTAGCATTGCAGGTTGAACATCCCGACCCGCTCACATTCGTATGGTATGATTCTCAAGGAACGAGGTCGGAAGCCGATGATCTTCGCGAGCGGTTTGTAAACCACACTTTTCGTAAGCGCTGGCTCCATTGCCATCCAGAAATCCAGACTTGGATTGATGAGCACCCGAAGGGAATGAGCGAAACGGAAAAATTAGTGTGTGACTATACCAAACGGCGCACAAGTTTGACCTTCCGCAAGCAACCCCTCCCGTTACACAAAGCCTATTTGCCAATGACTACATATTTCGTAGTTTCTCGTAGCATCGAGGGATTCGATTGTGTAAAAATTGGTTGCGCTAGGCCTCAATTTCTAGGTAGCCGACTGTCGTCGATGCTCTCGGACAAGCCCGAACTCAAAGTATTGTGGGTCAAACGTGACGGTGTCGCCTCGGACGAATTTGACTGGCACCAAAAATGGGCTAGTCAGCGGCATCGCAATGAATGGTTTAGGCTGACGCGACTGTTATTTGATACAATCAAGGAATCCATTGGCAATGTAGCTCCATGCAAGCTTATGAGCGACTTTCCGTGCAACGAGGCCGAACTCAAGTTTGCAACAGAGTCAATCTATGTTGACCCGGCCAAAGAGCCTGCGTGACGTAGAACCGTAGGGCGTGATTAGCGGCGCTCTGCACTCGACGCGTAATCCGCCGAACCTCACCGATGATCGCCGCCACGTCGTCATCCCCGCGTCGCGCGAGCGACGATGGCGAAGCCATCGCAGGCGGGAACCCAGACAAGCGTCAATAGGGCACGAAAACGCCGCTCCCAAAATCGAGCCAACAGTTCTTTGCTTGCTATTGGCTTGCCTGGATCCCCGCCGTGGTTCCGCGCATATTATGCGCGGCGCGGGGATGACGCTATTAAGAGAGCTTCGCGTAGCCCGCAACGCGAAGAACCTTAGCGCCGAGCCTCGCGAGGATCGTTGCCACCACTGGCATCCCGGCATTTATTGCCGGGACCCATCGTTCAACTAGCTCTGGCGCAAGGTTTGGAATGGATCCCGGGCACAAGGCCCGGGATGACAGCGGAGAGGTCAGCGCGCACTATCCGTGCCGTCATCCCCGCTTCGCGGCACGCGACGATGGCGAAGACATCGCAGGCGGGGAGTCGGACAAGCGTCCGTGGGGCACGAAAACGCCACTCCCAAAATCGAGCCAAAGGTTCCTTGCTTGCAATTCGCTTGACCGGATCCCCGCCGCGGTTCCGCGCACATTATGCGCGGCGCGGGGATGACGTTGTTGAGAGAGCCTACAATCCATTGGCACCAGCCCGGAATTCCGCCATGAATCACTCGCAAAAGTGAATCGGGGAATTAAAGGATTGATCGATGCCGCTAAAAACCTTGTCGATAGCGCTGATATGCCTGTTCGGCGCTCTCGCTACAGCGCCTAAGAGCTACGCCGCGTCCGGTCCTGAAATTGACACTGGCGTCCACGCCACGCTCGACAATTTCTTCTACAAGATCCGCGGCGCGCGCGAACTCGCCAACAAGTCTGTCGGCATTCTGGTCTTTCCATCCGTCGTCAAGGCCGGCATCGGCATCGGCGGCGAATATGGCGAAGGCGCACTTCTCATCCGTGGGCAGACGGCCGACTATTACAACACTGTCTCAGCGTCCGTGGGCTTCCAGCTAGGCGTGCAGGAGCGATCAGTCATCATCATGTTTATGACGGAGTCTGCGTTGCGGCAGTTTCGAAATACCGCAGGATGGAAGGCCGGCGTTGACGGTTCCGTCGCCATTATCACCGTGGGCGTTGGCGGGTCCGTCGACACCAACAAAGTCACCAGCCCCGTCGTTGGCTTTATCCTCGACCCCAAGGGGCTGATGTATAACCTGACGCTTGAAGGCTCAAAGATCTCGCGCATCTCGCGGTGATCTCACCCACCGGCCGGGCGAGCGTGCTATTGCCTAACCCGCCTTCTTCGCCTTCGGCGCGGTCTTGGCGTTATGATCTTTCTTCGCGATCTTGGCTTCGCGCTTGGCGGCGTTTTCAACTTTGCGCTGCTTGGCTTGAATGGCGCGGCGGCGCAGGTTCGACATTGTCGGCATAGTAAAAGTTTCCCGTTTGATTTGCTGTTTCCCCGGGTTGTAGGGTGAAACGGGCCTAAGTCAATCCGAAACCCCGCCCGCAGCGCAGTTGCCAACGTAAGGGGGCAAAGCCGCAAACATGAGACCGCAAAGATCACTAAGCCTCAGCCAATAATCCGGAAACGCCACTAATCGCGCTCAATATGGCGGCGGTGTTTATGACGCGGATGGCGGCGCTCATCATCAAGCCGCTCGCAAAAGCCGTTGCGCGTGCCGCTGAGGCAACCGTAGCGCTCCAACAGCTCGGCATCGCGCTCGCTCACAGGCCCGCCAGCGCGAGCGTTGGCGCGGGCATGCTCCAGTTCTCCGGCTTCAACAAGCCCGCCTGCTGCTGCTGGTTGAGCAAAAGTAAGTTGAGAGACCGCGAGAAGGGCGAAGCCCGCGGCTGCAGTCCATGATGTGCGCATATCAGACCTCCAGTATTCCTCTCATTTAGGGATGCTCCGCGCGAGATCAAGGCCGTTGCGAATTCCCTCATCTCGCCATCATCGCCTGCCACTCTTGCTCTCTGGCGTGCGGGCGCTGCAGGGGTGGGGGTTGTAACGTGTCCGAGCAAAATAGCGCGCTGCCCGCGGCGCTGTCCATTCCGCGCAAAGCCACGATCGAGGGCTCAATCGAATATTCCGGCCCGATGATCATCGCCGGCACAATCGAAGGCGACGTCACCTGCCTATCGCTCGTCATAACGGAGCGCGGCCTCATCAACGGCTCAGTCAGGTCTGATAGCGTCACCGTGCTCGGCGAAGTCAACGGTGAAATTTATGCCAACACGCTGACGCTCAAAACCGCGAGCTCTGTGTCGGGCGATATTTTTCACAATCACCTCGTCCTCGAAGACGGGGCCTATTTTGAAGGCAAGTCGCGGCGCATGATTTTGCCGCTTGAATTGGCACTGTAGCACGCACGCACTTTACTTGGCGGCAAGCGTTCCGGTAGATGCGAACATTCCGCCGTCTGCGGCGCTTGCTGCCGTGCACCCGCTTGCGCTAAACACCGTCCACGCACTCATCCGTCCATCGTCCAGGAGACTTAGATGCGCGCCCATAGATTTGCACGCAACCTCGCGGCGCTTGCCTTAGCTTTTATACTGGTAGCCCCGGCAGCCGTCAGCACATCCGCTTACGCTCAAGACACAGGAAAACTCATGACCACGACAACAGCTTCAGGCCTGCAAATCACAGACACAAAAGAAGGCACAGGCGCCAGCCCTACGACCGGGCAGACCTGCGTCATGCATTATACCGGCTGGCTTTATAAGGATGGAGCCAAGGGATCGAAGTTTGATTCTTCCGTCGATCGCGGTAGCCCGTTTGAATTTAAAATCGGCGTTGGCCAGGTGATCAA
>JAYUCQ010000451.1:0-3324 GCA_043740265.1 Hyphomicrobium sp. | reverse complement strand
ACAAGCGGGCGGCTTTCCGTTACTATGCAACAGCGGCTAGCAACCCTGTCGTACGTAAAGCCATCGCGTGGCTGGCCAAGCTAGGATAAGTTCCTGGCAATCAGCCGGGAGAAGACGTGCAGCGCGTTCTTTTAGATACAGAGACGAAATCGGAGGCCGTCAGCGAACTCAAAACCGGGTTTGCCGGCAGCGATGTAGTGCGGGCGCTGAAACACGCGTGGGAGCGCCGCGGCCTTCCCGCCAAGCTTCTGCTTTTGACGGCGGCTTTTGTGCTGATGGCTGAAGCCCTGATTTTCTTGCCGTCGGTTGCCAACTATCGCGTCAGCTGGTTGAGCGAACGTTTGACGGCAGCAAAACTCGCAGCTCTTGCGTCGGAGGCTTTTCAAGGCGGCGAGGTGCCGTCGGCTTTGCGTGCTGATTTGCTGCGCACGGCACAAGTTCGCGCCATCGCTTCGCGCCGTGACGGTCTGCGCCGCCTCGTGCTGCCGGTTGAGGGGGAACTGACGATCGACGACGTCTACGATTTACGCAGCGATCCGGCATCGCTGTGGGAAGGCATTGGTATAAAACTCGAACAGATCCGCGACGCCCTCGGCGTGTTCCTGGGGCGCGACGGCCGCGTCATTCGCGTCATTGGCGATACCGGCGGTGAGAGCGGTGATCTTATTGAAATTGTCATTCCGGAAGCGCCCTTGAAAAGCGCGATGGTGCGCTATGGCCTCAACATTCTCGGGCTCTCAATCATTATTTCGCTGCTGACGGCTGCGGTTGTTTATCTCGCGCTCAGCCGGCTACTGGTCAAGCCGTTGACGCGCATCACCCGCAATATGCTGGCCTTCTCGGAAAATCCGGAAGATCCGAGCCGTATTATGACCGCATCAGGCCGTATCGATGAGGTCGGCATCGCCGAGCGTGAACTTGCCAGTATGCAGACGGAACTTGCGAGTTTGCTGGCGCAGAAAAATCGTTTGGCTCAACTCGGGCTGGCGGTGTCGAAGATCAACCACGATCTGCGCAATATGCTGGCCAACGCTCAGCTCATATCCGACCGTCTTGTCGATGTGCCGGACCCAACGGTGCAGCGCTTTGTGCCAAAGCTCATCGCATCGCTGGATCGCGCCATTAGTTTTTGCAATTCATCGCTGCAATTCGGTGGCGCAACAGAAGCGCCTCCGCGCCGTGAACTGATGCGGTTGAAACCGCTGATTGACGATGTTGCCGAAAGCCAGGGTCTGCCGCGCGACGGCGAAATCGCGTTCGTTGCCGATATAGAAGCGTCGTTGCGTATCGACGCCGACCGTGACCAGCTGTTCCGCGTCATGAGCAATCTGGTGCGCAACGCCATGCAGGCGATCGAAGGCATTGAGGGCAAGACGAACGGCGAAATTCGCGTTGCGGCGCATCGTGAAGGCCGCAAGGTTTTTGTCGATGTCATCGACAACGGCACCGGAGTTCCCGCACGCGCCCGGGAGAACTTGTTTAAGGCGTTTCAGGGGTCAACCAAAAAGGGTGGCACGGGGCTCGGGCTCGTTATTGCTTCTGAACTGGTTCAGGCGCATGGCGGCAACCTGAAGCTCATGGATAGTACCGCTGGCGCGCATTTCCGCATCGAATTGCCGGATCGTTCTGTGCACTAAGCGCTGAACCGCGCTACCAAAACCGGGAAATTCTACAAAGGTGAGGCGTGGTGGCGCTGGGCGGACGAGCCACTTGCACTCGCGCGCCGGAGCGATTAGACAAACGGCTCTTCACGCCCCGGCAGCTTTGCCGGAGGGGCCCTGATCTTGAGGTCAGCCCCCCGTCGGCGTTATGGCACGCGCCCGTAGCTCAGCTGGATAGAGCATCAGACTACGAATCTGAGGGTCGGAGGTTCGAATCCTTCCGGGCGCGCCAGTTTTTTCAATGAGTTAGCTTACGTCAACGAAATTCAAAAAGTGTTCTGGGTAGCACATGGGTAGCAAAATCCGTGAGCTTCAGCGGGAGGGTATGGTACGTGGCGGTACACCTCAACTCGCCATCGTTGCTTAATCCGCACTTTGTGTAGATCGGCGGACTAGAAAGAGATTGCCTAGCCGCGAGTTGAAGTTCTTGGCCTGGTCATTGCAAAAGTTTGTTCGTGGGGAACCGCGCGATAGCTGACGTAGCTTTTGCAAAGAACCGTTAAGAGCAGCGGCCAATGACCTAAAGTCCAACAACGATCCAGCAGCATGCGGGAGAATTGCATGGCCGCAGATTCCGATTGGATTGGCGCCACGCTGCGGTACCTGCTCTTCAGTCTGATGGGTCATTCGACCTGGGAAGTTCTTCAGCTCCCACTTTACACAATCTGATCAACCGGAACGGTACGTGAGCAGGTCTTTGCCGTGGCACACTGTACCGCTGGCGATGTCATGATAGCAGCCGGATGTTTGTTTGCAGTATGGTTAATTTCTGGCCGTCCGAGTTGGCCACGGACCGCATTTGGCCGGATCGCCGCCACCGCAATCGTTCTCGGAGTTATTTTCACGGCATTCAGCGAGTGGCTCAATGTCGCTGTTCGCGGTGCGTGGGCCTACTCGTCTTTAATGCCAGTCTTGCATTTTGGCAAATTGAGTTTCGGCCTTTCGCCTGTGATGCAGTGGATAGTTATTCCGGCGATCTCGTTCCTGGTTGTTCGATACAACGGACCCTCTTCCTGATCCAGGCGGCGCTGATTAAATCGACGCTGTCCGCAGCCGCAAGGCGTTTCCAATCACGCTGACGGACGACAAGGCCATCGCGGCAGCGGCAATAATGGGCGACAGGAGCAATCCAAAGACCGGATAGAGCACACCCGCCGCGATGGGAACGCCGGCAGCGTTGTAGGCAAATGCAAAAAACAGGTTCTGGCGGATATTTTTCATTGTCGCTCTCGAAAGCGCGCGAGCCCTCACAATGCCTTGCAAATCGCCTTTGAGCAGTGTGATCCCGGCGCTTTCGATGGCGACATCGGTTCCCGTCCCCATGGCAATGCCGACATCGGCCGCCGCCAAAGCTGGCGCATCATTCACACCGTCCCCCGCCATCGCGACGACGCGGCCCTGCTCCCGCAATCTCGCGACGATCTTGGCTTTGTCCTCAGGCAAGACGTCGGCTTCGACATCCTTGATGCCGAGCTTTGCTGCCACAGCCTTGGCTGTGGTCTTATTGTCTCCCGTGAGCATCACGATGTGAACGCCTGCTGCCTGCAGTTCGCGGAGCGCAGCTGCGGTCGTTGTTTTGATCGGGTCGGCCACCGCGATGATGCCGGCAGCCTTTCCATCGACCGCCACATACACGACCGTCGCCCCGTCTGCACGCAGCCGC
>JAYUCQ010000450.1:0-3328 GCA_043740265.1 Hyphomicrobium sp. | reverse complement strand
GAAGCCGCGCGTGATGACGCTCGTTATTCTGACAGCGCTGGCGGCCATGGTCGCAGCACCGGGCTCTATTCATCCCGTCATTGGTTTCATCGCTATTTTTTCAATCGCGATTGGCGCTGGCGCGTCGGGCGCACTTAACATGTGGTACGACGCCGATATCGACGCCCGCATGGCCCGCACGGCCGCTCGTCCCATCCCGCGCGGCCGTATGACCGGCAGCGAAGTCTTGAGCTTTGGCGCCATACTTTCGGTCTTCTCGGTGATGACACTCGGCGTCTGTGTCAACTGGGTTGCGGGCGGTCTGCTCGCCATGACAATCGCATTCTATCTCGTCGTCTATACGATGTGGCTGAAGCGGCGGACGCCGCATAATATCGTCATCGGCGGCGCAGCCGGTGCGTTCCCTCCGATGATCGGCTGGGCCGCTGTCACTGGCAGCGTTTCCGTTGAGAGCATTTTGCTGTTCCTGATCATCTTTATGTGGACGCCGCCGCACTTTTGGGCCCTCGCCCTCTACCGTTGCCGCGATTACGAACGCGTCGGTGTGCCGATGCTGCCGGTCGTCGCCGGTCTTGCTGAGACACGGCGCCAGATTCTGATGTATTCGGTGCTGCTCGTGCCGCTTGCAATCGCGCCGTACTTTATTGGTCTTGGTGGCGTGACCTATCTGGCATTCTCGGTCGTGCTGGGGGCGATCTTCTTGTATCTGGCGGTTCAGGTGTACCGCACCACGGAAGGCCGCGAGGCGGACAAGGTTGCCAAGCAGCTGTTCTGGTTTTCAATCCTGTATCTGTATCTGCTGTTCGCCGTGCTTTTGGTTGAGTCAGCCGTTATGCGATATTTGGCAACGGCTGGAGCCTAAGCGGAACATGAGCAACGACGTCAGCCCGCAGAATGCCGAGATCGCCGCCAGCGTAGCGCGCCGCCGCTCGATTGCAATTGCCTTGATGCTCGGCTTGATGGTCGTGTTGTTTTACGCCGCAACGCTCGTCCGCTTTGGCAGCGCAATAGCAACAAAGGTTTCTTGATTTGACGGACAAGATCACGAGCGATGAGAATTCAACCGCCGCTGCAAAGGCCGCGAGCGGAGCCAATCGCACCGTCGTCTTTGCCTGCCTAGCAAGCCTTGCTGTTATGGGCGGCGTCACGGCTTATTCGCCAACGCTTTACAAAATCTTCTGCCAAGTGACCGGTTACGGCGGCACGACGCAGCGCGTCATCGCTCAATCGTCCACGGTCGTCGACCGCATCATTACCGTGCGCTTCGACGCCAACGTCTCGCCTCAGCTGCCGTGGAAATTCGAGCCTGTTCAGAACACGATGGACGTCAAGCTCGGAGAGAATACGATCGCGTTTTTCCGCGCCACCAATTTATCAGACAAACCATTGACCGGCACGGCCGCATTCAACGTCGCACCCGATACGATGGGTTTGTACTTCAACAAAATTCAATGCTTCTGCTTCACGGAGCAGACGCTGCAGCCGCATCAAAGCGTCGAGATGCCGGTGACCTTCTATGTCGATCCAAAAATGCTGGACGACCGGGATACGCGGGACTTGGGCAACGTAGCGCTCTCATATGTATTTTATCCGGTTGCAAACCCGGCCAACAAGACGGCGGCGGCTGAGACTAAAAATCCGCCGGTGCAATAGACGCTAGGCACGGCATTGGAATTCCGTCGCGGGCAATCGTGATGGCAGACGGGACGAAGCAAAGCCGGACGTGACGCAAATGATGCGATCCGGCACGGGACCAGACGGGGACGACGGAGACAAAAATGGCAGACTCGCACGCAAAACATCATGACTACCACCTCGTGGACCCAAGCCCGTGGCCGGTACTGGCCGGTTTAGCGGCATTTGTTACCGCGATCGGCGCTATTGCTTTTATGCGCACGCGCATCGACGGCGCCGGCGTTTTTGGCATCACCGGCCCGTACATGTTTGTCGCAGGCTTGACGATGCTGATCGCATTTGCCTGGATGTGGTGGATTGACATCATCCGCGAAGCCAACCGTGGCGACCACACGCCGGTTGTGCGGCTTCATCTGCGCTACGGCATGATCATGTTCATCGCGTCAGAAGTGATGTTCTTCGTCGCTTGGTTCTGGGGTTATTTCGACAGCGCGCTGTTCCCCGCTGGCGTTCATGAACTTCTGAACAACCCGGGCCGGCTCGTTGGCTTGACCTCGCGCAACGAATTGTATGGTGGCGTCTGGCCACCGGTACCGGCTGAAACAGCAGCCGCAATCCCCGGCTATTTCAAGCACACGTTTGATCCCTGGGGCTTGCCGCTGGTCAACACGCTGATCTTGCTGACGTCGGGCTGCACCGTCACATGGGCGCATCACGCGCTATTAAAGAACGATCGCCGCGGTCTTGTCATCGGCTTGCTGTTGACAGTTCTTCTCGGCGCGACGTTCACAATCTGTCAGGCCATTGAGTATGGCCACGCAGGCTTCACCTACGCCGGTCACAGCTATGGTTCGACGTTCTTCATGGCGACAGGGTTCCACGGCGCGCACGTGGTCATCGGCACAATCTTCTTAGCTGTGTGCCTCGTTCGCGCACTGCGCGGTGCCTTCACGCCGGATCAGCACTTCGGTTTTGAAGCGGCGGCCTGGTACTGGCACTTCGTTGACGTGGTCTGGCTGTTCCTCTTTGCCTGCATCTATGTTTGGGGTGCGGGTGCTGGCGGCGAACATGCTTCTGCGGCCGAGCACGCTGCGCCTCCTGCCATCGAGCAGAAGGCTGCGGCGCCAGCGGAAAAGGCAGCTCCTGCCGCCGCTCCCGCCGAAAAGGCACCAATAGCTGCGCCGGCGGAAAAGCACTAATCCACCGCCGCCAAATCCAGATAGACTTGAGGCGGCCTCGTGCCGCCTTACTGCTTTTGAGCGAGGGAGCCGCAATGGAAAAAGCCCACGCCGCCGTCTCTCCGTTGACAGCTGCCGTTAAGTGCTGCTGTCCGCGTTGCGGCAAAGGACGCTTATTCATCCAGCTGCTCAACATGCGCGAGCGGTGCGAAAGCTGCGGCTTAGACTATGCCTTCATCAACACCGGCGATGGTCCGGCGGTGTTTGCCATCTTCATACTCGGCTTTTTGTGCATGGGCGGCGCACTGATTGCCGAATTCAAATTCGGCGTGCCGTGGTGGGGCCATGTTCTGCTGCTGGGAATTTTTACGCCGCTGATGGCGGTCTTTCTGCTGCGATTCCTCAAAGCCGGATTGATCGCGTTGCAATATCAGAACAAGGCCGAGGAAGGCCGCTTAGAAAAGGACTAGCTGCGGATGCTGAAGCGCTGGCGTGCCGCCGGTCTCATTTGGCCG
>JAYUCQ010000449.1:0-8080 GCA_043740265.1 Hyphomicrobium sp. | reverse complement strand
CGTTGGTCGCAAACATCACGAGCTTGTCGGCGGTGGACGCCTTGAACACGCGCTTCAAGCCATCGCCCTGCTTGAACTCAAGTTTCGCAACATCATCCTGGTGGCCCTTGAGCGCGCGGATCCAGCCCTTGTCCGACAACACAACCGTAATCGGTTCTTTTTCAACAAGCGCGGCGTCGAGATCGGCGTCGATCTCAGGCGCATCGGCAAAGACGGAGCGGCGGCGGCCGAGCGGCGTCTTCTTCGAATACTTTTCGCGCGTGGCTTTGACTTCTTCGGTGATCCGCTCCCACTGCAGATCGTCGGATTTCAGCAGCTGCTTGATCTCGCGGCGTTCCTTCGACAACTTGTCGTGCTCGGCTTTGATTTCAACTTCTTCAAGCCGCGACAACGACCGTAGGCGCAGGTTCAGGATGGCTTCCGCTTGCACGTCCGTCAGCTTGAACTTGGCGATCAGCCGTGCCTTGGGGTCCTCCTCGTGGCGGACGATGCGAATGACTTCGTCGATATTCAAAAACGCGATCAGATAGCCGTCGAGCACTTCGAGGCGATGCTCGATCTTTTTCAGGCGATGCTGCGAGCGCCGCACCAGAACTTCAATGCGATGCTCCAGCCACTGCGACAGCACTTCGCGCAGCGAAAGCACGTTTGGAATTTGTCCCGCCGAAAGCACGTTCATGTTGAGGCTGATGCGGACTTCAAGCTCGGTTGCCCGGAACATGCTTTCCATCAGCAGCATCGGATCGATGGCGCGTGTCTTGGGTTCGAGAACAAGGCGGACTTCTTCCGCGCTTTCGTCGCGAATGTCGCCGAGCAGCGGCAGTTTTTTCTCCGTCATCAGCTCGGCGATTTTTTCGACCAGCTTCGCCTTCGGCACCTGATACGGCATTTCGGTGATGACGATCTGATAGCCGCCCCGCGCCAGCTCTTCTTTCGCCCATTTTGCGCGCAGCCGGAACCCGCCGCGGCCGGTCTTGTAGGCCTCCAGAATATTTTCGCGCGTTTCGATAATGACGCCGCCAGTTGGAAAATCCGGACCCGGCACCAACTCGACGAGCTTTTCGTTGGTCGCATTCGGATGCTTGATAAGATGCAGCAGTGCGGCGCAGAGTTCGTCGGCGTTGTGCGGCGGAATGTTGGTCGCCATACCAACCGCGATGCCCGACGAACCGTTGGCCAGCAAATTCGGAAACGCCGCTGGCAGCACCACCGGCTCCATTACGCGGCCATCGTAATTGGGGCGGAAATCCACCGTGTCGTCGTCGATGCCTTCGAGAATGGCGGCGGCGACTTCGGTCATGCGGGCTTCGGTGTAGCGTTCTGCTGCCGGGTTATCGCCGTCGATGTTGCCGAAGTTGCCCTGGCCATCGACGAGCGGATAGCGCACCGCGAAATCCTGCGCCAACCGCGCCAGCGCGTCATAGATCGCCTGGTTGCCGTGCGGATGGAAATCGCCCATCACCTCGCCAACGATCTTGGCGCATTTCAAATAGCTGCCCGCCGGATCGAGCTTGAGTTCGCGCATCGCGTAGAGGATGCGCCGGTGCACCGGCTTCAGGCCGTCGCGGACATCCGGCAACGCCCGGTGCATAATGGTCGATAGCGCGTAGGCGAGGTAGCGTTCTTCCAGCGCCGAGCGCAGTTCGACGTTTTCGATGGGGCCGCCGCCCGATCCAGCGCCGCCCGGTAGAATCGGTTTGTTATTCATGACGCCGGGTTAGCCTTTGCCGCGCTTGCGCTCAAGCCTCGAGTCGCTGAGCTAAGTCGCCTTTTCCTGTGTTTTCGCCGCCGCCGCCAGATAGACCGCAAATTCGCCGTTCACGGTGGCCTCCGCGCAACGCGCTCTGCTGGCCGGATCGCGCTGATCAACGCCCTTCCCTTCTGTGCCGCCGATGCCTACGTTGAGGGCGTCGGCTCACCATAGCGCGAGGTTCCCATGGCCACCATTCTCATCATCGGCGCGAGCAAGGGCATCGGATTGGAAACGGTCAAGGCTGGCTTGGCTGCGGGGCACAACGTTCGCGCCTTCGCGCGCTCAGCGGCGGGCATTCCAATCACCGACGCCCGGCTTGAAAAATTCCCCGGTGACGCACTGTCGCGAGGTGATCTCGACAAAGCTTTGATAGGTGCCGACGCCGTCATTCAATCGCTTGGCGTAGCTTCAGCCAAGGAGCTCATGTTCGGCACGACCCTATTCTCAGCCTCGACCCGCATTCTGGTCGACGCCATGCAGGCGGCCGGCGTCAAGCGCTTGATCTCGGTCACGGGCGCTGGCGCTGGCAACAGCCGTGGCCGCGTCTCGCCGCTCTATGACTACGTGTTGTTCCCGTTGTTGCTGCAGCGCGTCTATTCCGACAAAGACATTGCTGAGGACATCATCGCTAAGACCAGCCTTGATTGGACCATCGCGCGGCCCGGAGGACTTACCAATGGCGTGGCGACGGGCCGCTATAAAGTTCTCTCCGAAATGAAAGACTGGCGCGGCGGCTTTATCTCCCGCGCCGACGTTGCCGATTTCTTGATCAAACAGGTGAGCGACCGGAGCTTGCTCGGCAAAGCGCCGCTGCTGGTGGGGTAAAATACGTCGCCCCCTCCGCCGTCATGGCCGCGCCCGATCATAGCCTCAGCGACGAGCCCAGCTGGTGCCCCACCCACTTGAGGCATGCCCGCGTCGCGCAGCGATCAAGCGCGACCACTTGGAAGTTCCCTTGCGGGGGAACGCGTGGCAGAGCTTGCCCTCGCTAAGGTGGGGGCGGCCACCCACGACAAGCTTCAAAAAGTGAGCACCAGAAAATATCCAATAGCTTGCATTTTATGCTTCCCCGCGCCGGGCGGCCTCGATGGCGGCGACATCAATTTTCCTCATACCCATCATTGCGTCAAAAGCGCGTTTTGCTTGAGCACCGCCAGCTGCGAGCGCCTCCATCAAAACCCGCGGCGTGATCTGCCACGAGATGCCCCACTTGTCCTTGCACCACCCGCATGCGCTCTCTTGACCGCCATTGCCGATGATCGCGTTCCAGTAGCGGTCGGTCTCTTCTTGATCGTCCGTCGCAATCTGAAACGAGAACGCCTCGTTGTGCTTGAACGCCGGCCCGCCGTTGAGGCCGAGACACGGTATGCCGGCGACGGTGAATTCCACTGTCAGAGCATCGCCTTTTTTGCCGCCGGGAAAATCGCTCGGCGCATAGTGGACCGCACCCACCGAGCTGCCGGGAAATGTCTCGGCATAAAAGCGGGCCGCATCCTCAGCGTCCTTGTCGTACCACACGCAAATCGTGTTCTTGGCCATTGCTCGTCCTTTCACCTCACCTGATGCACCGCGCAACGCAAAATGGCCGTCGCTGCCCAAAGTTCCGCCTGCTGACCTTAGAAGAAGGCAACGCAGCTTAAAGAAAACGCCGGATCATTGACCCGGCGTTTTGTATTTGTACAGCCTGAAGCGAAGAAACTATTCGTCCTTCTTCCGCCGCGGCACACTCGGCACGGTGCCGGACGACTTCGACGGTTTGTCGGGCTTGTCCTTGGGTCCCGCCAGCGCTTTCTTCGGCGTCGCGTCGACGAGCTCGGGCTGTGGAGCCTCGTCGTCGTCCTCTTCCGGATTGCGGCCCTTCTTCGCCGGATCGGCCGGTACATAGTCGAACGCCAGCGCGCGGTCTTCACCCTTGCCAGAGACAAGCACTTTGACCGTGCCGCCGTGCTCAAGCTTGCCGAACAGCAATTCTTCCGCCAGCGGCTTCTTGATGTACTCCTGGATGACGCGGCCAAGCGGACGGGCGCCGAACTTTTCGTCGTAGCCCTTTTCGGCAAGCCACCGCGTTGCTTCATCCGTTAGTTCAATCGAGACGCCACGATCTGCCAGCTGGGCTTCAAGCTGGTAGATGAACTTTTCAACCACCTTGCCGATGATCTCCGGCGAGAGACCTGAGAACGGCACGATAGCATCGAGACGGTTGCGGAATTCCGGCGTGAACAGTTTGGTCACGGCTTCCGTATCCTCGCCCTCGCGCTTGACCCTGTTGAAGCCCATCGCCGGACGCGCCTGATCGGACGCACCCGCGTTGGTCGTCATGATGAGGATGACGTTGCGGAAGTCGATGGCCTTGCCGTTGTGATCGGTCAGCTTGCCGTGATCCATGACCTGCAACAGAATGTTGAACAGGTCCGGATGCGCCTTCTCGATTTCATCCAGCAGCAACACGCAATGCGGGTGTTGATCGATGCCATCGGTCAGCAGGCCGCCCTGGTCAAAGCCGACATAGCCCGGCGGCGCGCCGATGAGACGCGAGACCGTGTGCTTTTCCATGTATTCGGACATGTCGAAGCGCAGGAGTTCGACACCCATGAGGTTGGCGAGCTGCTTGGCGACTTCGGTTTTGCCGACGCCGGTTGGACCCGTAAACAGATAACAGCCAATCGGCTTTTCCGGTTCACGCAGACCAGCGCGGGCAAGCTTGATAGCGCTGGAGAGCGCATCAATGGCCTTGTCCTGGCCGAACACCAGCCGCTTCATGTCGCGCTGCAAGTTGCCGATAACCTCGGCGTCGCTCTTGGTCACGGTCTTTGGTGGAATGCGCGCCATCGTCGCGACGGTGGCTTCGATTTCCTTGGTCGTGATCTTTTTCTTGCGCTTGCCTTCCGGCACCAGCATCTGCGATGCGCCGGTTTCGTCGATCACGTCGATCGCCTTATCCGGCAGCTTGCGGTCGTGGATATACTTCGCCGACAGCTCTACCGCCGCCTTGATGGCTTCGTTGGTGTACTTGAGCTTGTGGTAATCCTCGAAGACAGACTTCAAGCCCTTGAGGATCTCAATCGAGTCCTCAATCGTCGGCTCTTTGATATCGATTTTCTGGAACCGGCGCACCAGAGCGCGATCCTTCTCAAAGTGCTGGCGGTATTCCTTGTACGTTGTCGAGCCGATGCAGCGCAGCGTGCCCGATTGCAGCGCCGGCTTCAAAAGGTTCGACGCATCCATAGCGCCGCCCGACGTTGCGCCGGCACCGATGACGGTGTGGATTTCATCGATAAAGAGTACCGCGCCGTCGAAGGCTTCGATTTCTTTCATCACGGCTTTGAGGCGTTCCTCGAAGTCACCGCGATACCGCGTGCCGGCGAGAAGCGAGCCCATGTCGAGCGAGAAGATCGTCGCCGTTTTCAGAACTTCGGGCACTTCGCCGTTGATGATCTTGCGCGCAAGACCTTCTGCAATCGCCGTCTTGCCGACGCCGGGGTCACCCACGAGCAGCGGATTGTTCTTCTGGCGGCGGCACAGCACCTGGATGGTGCGCAGAACTTCCTGCTCACGGCCGATCAGCGGATCGATTTTGCCGTCGCGCGCCTTCTTATTTAAGTTGACGCAATACGCAGACAGCGCGTCGCCGGGCTTTTTCTCGTCGCCCTCGCCGCCTGTTTCTTCCTCAGCGCCCCTCACAGCACGAGGCTCCGACATGCCGGGCCGCTTGGCGATCCCGTGCGCGATGTATTGAACGGCATCAAAACGCGACATCTCCTGTTCCTGGAGGAAGTAGGCGGCGTGGCTTTCACGTTCCGAGAATATGCCGACAAGCACGTTGGCGCCCGTCACTTCTTCACGGCCCGACGTTTGTACGTGGACGATGGCGCGCTGGACGACGCGCTGGAATGAATTCGTCGGTTGCGCGTCGCGCGTGGCTTTGGAGACCAGCGGCGTCAGCTCTGTATCGAGATATTCGATAAGGCGGTTGCGCAGCTGATCGAGATCAACCGAGCAGGCACGCATCACGGCTGCTGCGTCGCGGTCATCGACGAGCGCCAGCAGGAGATGCTCCAGTGTCGCAAAGTCATGGCGACGCACATTGGCGTATTCCAACGCCCGGTGCAGGGAAGCCTCAAGATTTTTCGAGAGAGACGTCAATGCAATCCTACTCTTTCTCCATGGTGCACTGTAGAGGATGGCCATTCTGCCGTGAGAAATCCATAACCTGCGTCACCTTGGTCTCAGCGACCTCGTATGTGTAGACCCCGCAAATGCCAACGCCCTTCTGATGAACATGCAGCATGATGCGAGTCGCGTCTTCCTGTCCCTTGTTGAAAAACCTTTGTAACACCAGCACGACGAATTCCATTGGTGTGAAGTCATCATTCAACAGTAGGACTTTATAAAGGCTCGGCTTCTTGGTTTTGGGCCGTGTCTTGGTGACAACGCTGGTCTTGCCGCCGTCGTCGCCATCGCGGCGGCGCGGACCATCTTTTCCGGCCAACTTGGTGCCGGCCAGTTTGGGCATCTGGATCGAACTGTCGTGAAGCACGTGAGAGGTCATGTCCGGTCCAGAATTCCACTTGTATCTTGAAGCGCGATTGTCAGCGCTGTGGTGTTCAAACTAGCAAATTTGTGACCACCGTCCCAGAGTCACCATCGCCGCCCGAAAAATGCCTCCACCGGGTTGCTGCCGCCACACAGCCTGCCTTTTGTCTACGTACAGCAAAGCAACCGGATGACATATCCACCACGCTTGGCCCTGAAGCCTGGCCCTGAACGCTGGCCCCAGTTCGCCGACACGACCACGCATATGGGATCGGACTTGCCCAGCGCAACGCCCGTCTCATCTCAAAATGCGCCATTTTGAGACCCGCTTTGGGTTAAGTTTTACCACGCTGCTTAACCGTAAGTCAGCCCCCGGCGGGTACACTTCAAACCGTTGGAAACCCTTGGGCGTGCCGTATCTGCGCCCAAAATGTGCCCAATACTCCTGGTTAGTTGCCAGGTGCAGGGGTTGGCGCAGGAGCTGGCAACGGGTGGGTCGCTTCATCGGCGGTACATCCGGCTAAGACAAAAAAACGGACCCGAAAGCCGCGCATTGCGGGCAAGGGCAGAGGGATTGGCGTAGTGTTGCGGCGTTTTGTAATTTTGGCGCTCGCCTTGGCGAGTCTTCAGGGCGTGTTTGCGCAAGCGGACCCCGTGTTTGCGCGCGGCGGACGGCACGCCGCCATGATTTTGGACGCCAATACCGGCGCAGTGCTCCACAGCCAGGACGGCGACGAACAGCGCCACCCGGCTTCCCTCACCAAAATGATGACGCTGTATTTGACCTTCGAGACCATCGAGAGCGGCCGGCTGGCCCTGACCGACAAGATCACGATTAGCCCGGAAGCCGCGTCGCAAGCCCCCTCCAAACTCGAATTGGACGCCGGCGAACAAATTACTGTGTCCGACGCCATCCGCGCCGTGATCACGAAATCCGCCAATGACGTCGCCGTCGCGCTTGCCGAAAAGATCGGCGGCTCCGAGCGTATCTTTGTCGGCCTGATGAACACGCGCGCCCGCGACCTCGGCATGTCAAAAACCCACTTTGAAAATGCTTCGGGCCTACCCAACCGCGAACAGCTGACGACGGCGCATGATATGATCACGCTCGGCCTCAGGCTGCAGGACGACTTCCCCAAATTCTATCCGCTGTTTGCCATGCGCGCCTTTGAATACAACGGCGCCACGCTCCGCAATCACAATACGATGCTGAACACGTTCCAGGGCGTCGATGGCATTAAAACCGGGTACACCAGCGCCTCGGGTTTCAATCTTGTATCGTCGGTGCATCGCGGCGGACGCCACTTGGTCGGCGCCGTCTTTGGCGGCTCAAGTGCTGCGTCACGTAACGCTGAAATGCGCTCACTGCTGATGCGGTCGTTTGCGCGCGCGTCGACTGAAAAAACCCGCAAGCCAGCCCCATCGCTGATTGCCAAGCTTAAATCTGCGCCGAAGATCGCAGAGCGTCCGAAGCATAAAGACAAGCCGGAAATTCAGGTCGCCGAGGCTCAAGCCCAGCCACCGCAGCAGCCTAAAATCGCAGCATTTGCCAAACCTGCTGCCACGCCAGCGCCTGCCCCCGAAACCATTCCGGTACCGGGGCCCGTCGTCGCTCCAGCATCACAAGCAGAAGCCCCCGTTCAAATCGCCGCCGCAGCCACAGCCGCGCCCATCGACGTCTTCAAGGTCAAGCACGTCATCGTGGCTCCGCGCCAGGGACCGATGCGGCCAGCGCCGAGCCCGGACGAAACCACCGACATGTCGCCGGAAGATATCCTCAACGATATGCGTGCG
>JAYUCQ010000448.1:0-8087 GCA_043740265.1 Hyphomicrobium sp. | reverse complement strand
GTTCGGAGCCCAGAACCCCGCGCGGGTCGCGCTTAACGCTGCGGGTGGAAAAGCTTGCCGGATTGCCGCCGGAGCAGCGGCCTGTTGTGGCGCATGTCCGGCTCATGGTTGCCGATGTTGTAGTCCGGTCCGGTGATCACGTGCGTCTGATGGCAACGTTGTCGCCGCCGGCGAAACCGTCTGTGCCGGGCGGATTCGACTATGCCCGTACCGCATGGTTCGAACAGGTCGGTGCTGTCGGGTATGCTTTTTTAAAGCCGGAGATTGTGCCCCGCAGTGAGATGGGTGGCGTCTTGGAGACGTGGACGCGCGCAATTGAAACGCTCCGTGAGACCATTGCATTGCGCATTCACGCAGCGCTTCCGGGCGAAGCTGGGTCAATCGCAGCGGCGTTGATCATGGGCGAGCGCGGCGGCATTACCAACGCTACGAACGACGCCTACCGCTCGTCGGGTTTGTTTCATATTCTCTCGATCTCCGGACTGCATATGGTCATCATGGCGGGCGCGGTTTTCTTTTCCGTGCGCTTGGTTTTAGCGGCAATTCCGGCGCTGGCCCTGCGCTACGAGATCAAGAAGTGGGCGGCCGCCGCGGGTATTGCCGGAACCTTCGGCTATCTCGCGATTTCGGGCGGAGCCTTTGCGACCGTGCGCTCGGCGCTGATGATCCTTTTTATTTTCGGCGCCGTGCTGCTCGACCGGCCGGCGCTGGCTTTGCGCAACGTGGCTCTGTCGGCGTTCGTCATTCTGGCGCTGTATCCAGAAAGTCTGTTCGACGCCGGTTTTCAGATGTCGTTCGCGGCCGTCACCGGATTGATCGCTGCGTATGAGGAGATCCGCCGCCGCTCCTCACGCGCTAGCGAGCCTCACCCGTTTGTCAAGGTTCTCATGTTCTTCGGCGGCATCGTGGCTTCGACGCTGATTGCCAGCGCCGCCGTGGCACCATTCGCCGCTTATCATTTCCATCAGAGCCAGCAGTATGCCGTTCTCGCCAACCTCGTCGCCATTCCGATTTGCAATATCATTGTTATGCCAGCTGCCCTTGCCGCGCTGGTGCTCATGCCGCTGGGGCTTGAGAAGCTGGCGCTGATTCCGATGGGGCTTGGGATTGACGCGATGACGTGGTGCGCCAATTTCGTTGCCAAGCTGCCTGGTGCTGTCGGCCATATCCCGGCGATCCCGTGGCTGGCGTTTGCGTTGATGGTGTCGGGCGGCTTGTGGCTGGCGCTCTGGCAATCGCGGCTGCGGATATTCGGTGCAGGTTTGATTCTTGCCGGGGTGTGCGTGGCGCCGTTTCTGCCGCGCCCCGATATTTTGATCGCGCGTAACGGCGAACTTGTTGCTTTGCGCGGTGCCGATGGACTGTTGTCGGCGCTGCCGGCGCGGCAATCGAAGTATGAAATGGAGCGTTGGCTCGAGCAGGACGGCGATGCGCGGTCTGCCAGCGAGGTGCAGCGGGCGGCGGCGTTTACGTGCGACGGCGTCGGCTGCATTGCGCGCGTCAAGGGCGCGACAGTTGCGGTGTCGCGCCACGCAGCGTCGATTGCGGAGGATTGTGCGGCGGCGGCGATTGTGGTGCTCTCCGCGCCGCGGCCAAAAAACTGCGAAAGCACGGCGACCGTGATTGATTTCTTCGACGTCTGGCGCGACGGCGTGCATGCACTTTATATCGAGCCTGGCGGTCCAAGTGGTACGCCGCAGGTGCGCGTCGATACGGTTGCGGCCCATCGCGGTGACCGGCCCTGGGCGCCAGTGATTGCGCGCCGCGATCCGCTGCAAAAACACCGGCACAATCTGCCGCTGCCGCGTATTGCGGACGCTGCGCCTTCTGGCGCCGGGCAACCCGGTGCCGCGGGAGGTAGCGACGCGTCAAGCCTGCCCGCCTTTGCCGGCCGGCCCGAATGGCTGACACCGCCGGGGCTTGGCACTATCGACGACGGCAATGACACCGGCGAAGATGCGGCTCCAATTCCCGATATCGAACCCTAAACCCGCGTGCTCACGCGTATTTTCTAATCCCTAGCTCGTCACTCAATACCGCCGCATCAAGCCGACGAGGCGGCCCTGAATGTCGACCTGATCGGGGCCAAAAATCCGCGTCTTGAATTCTGGATTGGCGGCTTCGAGAGCGATCGTCGAGCCCTTTTTGCGCAGCCGTTTCAAGGTCGCTTCTTCTTTTTCAACCAGCGCCACGACGATGTCGCCGTTCTCGGCGCTATCGCAGCGGCGGATGATAACGGTATCGCCGTCGTGAATGCCAGCCTCGATCATAGAGTCGCCTTTCACTTCCAAGGCGAAGTGCTCGCCGTTGGTCAGCAGATCGGGCGGGCAGGCGATATCATGCGTGTGGTTCTGAATGGCGCTGATGGGCGTACCTGCAGCGATGCGGCCCATAACCGGCACGGAGACGGTGCGGGCGTCGATGATGTGCGAGGGCGGTGCCGAAAAGTTCGATTTCGGCGGACCCGAGCCCTCGATGACGCTCGGCTGGAACCCGCGCGGACGGATTTCACCGGCGGCGGGCGCCTGGTTCTCCGGCAGCTTGATGACTTCGATGGCGCGGGCCCGGTGCGGCAGACGGCGGATAAAGCCGCGCTCCACCAGCGCCGTGATGAGGCGGTGAATGCCCGACTTCGACTTCAAATCAAGCGCGTCCTTCATTTCGTCGAAGGACGGCGGCACGCCACGCTCCTGCATCCGGTCGTGGATGAACAGCAGCAGCTCTTTTTGTTTTTCGGTCAGCATTGAAGTGATGTTTCCTTGATCAATGGCTAGGCCCCGGCTCTCGCAAGAAAGCTCGGCCGGGATGACAAGCCTTGCCCGGCACTTCCGACTCTCCTTCGTCGAGTCGGCCGGAAGTGCCTTTAGTACAAATCATGTATGTACGCTACACGTTCTCAAGATGTTCCGCAAGGGCTGATTTTCTGTTGTCTGGCCGAATCTTGTGGTGATGCTTTGGTTTGCGTGACGCGCCAACGCGAACGGCGGCTTTCGCGACGCTCCAGCGCAACCGGCCGGCGCGCCGGAGGCGTGTCGGTTGCGCAAATGCAAAAAGGGAGGCGATGACAGCCTGACCTTTAATTCTTTTCTCGATGCGGCCAAGCCGCCATCGCCCAACAAGACCAGGTGTTCGCCCGCTCGCCCATACACGCATCACTTTGCATGGCACCAGGGTCACAGTTGCACGCAACTGTCGCCGCCCTGGCGGCCGTACGCCCGCGGAGAAGCTGATGTCCACGGCCCACAGGTCTCGCTCGCGTCACGTGACAGGTAGCAGCGGGTACCCATAACCCCTTCATGCAACGCGTGGCGCAACAATGCGCGCGGTGCCCGAAATTAGAAAGTTACCGGGCGGGAAAGTTTGCCAGCGGAGTAAACGGCGGGGATAAGTCGGTAAGCATGTTTGTTAGGGAATAGGGAGTTGGCAATAGGCGTGCATGCCTCTTGGCGTGTAGCAAGGCGCCAACAACATCGTCATCTCGTCGCCGCGCATAGTATGCGCGGAAATACGGACGGGATCCACGCAAGCGAAGAATTGGAAAAGACTCTTTGGCTCAGTGAGAGCGGTGTTTTCGTGCCCCATTGATGCTTGGACAGGTCCAGGCCTGCCGTGCGTTCCGCACGATCGCTGCGCGACCCCGCAAGGGGACTTCTAAGGAGTCGCGCCGGAATGACGATGTGGAGAGGGTCGTGCGACTGACGTTTCTTCGTTTTGCGGGTGCGGGCTGCGCGGGCTTGCGTAATTCTCTCAGGAGCGTCATCCCCGCGCCGAGCATCGAAGATGCGAGGAAATACGGCGGGGATCCGTCCAAGCCGGTAGTTGGCAAAGACTCTTTTGCGTAAAAGGTAGCGGTGTATCCGTGCACGATTGAACCCTGGACGGGTCCCCGCCTGCGACGGCTTCGCCATCGCCGCGTTCCGCGACGCGGGGATGACGTTGTGGATAGAACGCCGCCGGGATGACGAAATTGAGAGGTCAGCGTGTATCGCATCAAAAGCGCGCCGCCTCTCAATCCGCGTGCCGCGTCACGGCAACAAACGTGTCGTCTTTCTGGCAGCGGCGCTCGTGCATCAGGAAGTCGTAATAGCCGCAGCGGCCGGCGCCGGGATATTCGCGGCAGGTGGCGGGGCGGGCATGATAGATGGTGCAGCGGCGTTCTTTTGTGTCGAAAAACTGACAGATGCGGCCGAAGTGCTTGTCGCCCTTGCGGCGCATGATGGTTTTATAGCCGTGGGCTTCGCGCGTGTAGCGCTTGGTCGCGGTTTTGACCGAGACCTTGAAGTGCTTGGCGAGGCGTTGCACGTCGCGCTGATTGAGGGCGATGACCGGATAGGAGCAGCAATAGCCGGGGCAGTTCAAACAATTATATTGGACCATCTCGCCTCGGTGGTGCGCCGTTCGCGCGTGATGTGGATTAGGGGTTATCGCATTAGCCGATAGATGGGCTCAGTCAAGCGCCAGGGTGTGCATGCGCGCGTGCGTGCGCGTGATGGCCCTGATGCTTGCGTCTTTGGTGCCGCGCCTGACTAAAATTTGGCTGCCTTGTTAGGTGTCTGATTGGGGGGCTAATTTGGGGCCTAATCTGAGAGGTGAAAAATCGGGCTTGATCTCCGGCGCGGGCATGCCTATATTGGAACAAATAAAGAACACTGGCAGGTGATGAGAAGCCAAAAGCGTGGACAACCCCCTCGAAGCCAAGATTGGGGCCAAGCGGCGTCAGGCCGAAGTCTCTAGGGTCGGAGTTGAGAATCGCGGCCCGCAAGGGTGCGTTGGTTTTAGCGTGTCGCAGATGCAAGTCGAGGCGGATGGCTTCGCATGCGGGCGGCCAGACGTTTAATCGAGGCCAATAGTTTAGTTGAGGCCAAAAGTTCAAATGAGGCCAAAAGTTCAAATGAGGAGAGTGCAATGGCTGGTTCCGTCAACAAAGTGATCCTGGTCGGTAACGTCGGCAAGGACCCAGAAATCCGCCGCACGCAGGACGGCCGCCCGATTGCCAATTTGAGCATCGCGACGAGTGAATCCTGGCGCGACAAGGCGACGGGCGAAAAGAAAGAAAAAACCGAGTGGCATCGCGTCGTCATTTTCAGCGAGCCGCTGTGCAAGGTGGTCGAGCAGTACGTCAAGAAGGGCGCCAAGCTCTACATCGAGGGCGCGCTGCAAACGCGCAAGTGGACCGACAAGGATGGCGTTGAGAAGTATTCGACCGAAGTCGTGCTGCAGGGCTACGGCGGTTCGCTGACGATGCTGGATGGCGCTGGCGGCGGGCGCGGCGCGTCAGGTGGCATGGGTATGCAGGAAAGCGGCGGCGGTGATTATGATTCAGGTGGCGGCTTTGGCTCGGGTGGCGGTTCGGGTTCTGGCGGCGGCTATTCCGAGCCAGCACCAAAGCGCGTGACCAAAACCGGCGGCGGCGCGGCTGCGAAGGGCGGCTTCGACAAAGCGCTGGATGATGAAATTCCGTTTTAGGGGTTCTCGCTCTCCCCATTTCTGCACTTAATGGGGAGAGGGTCATGCCGCATGGCATGTCTTCGACATTGCGTGTGAGGGGCGACCGCTTGCTCAGTGCTTGTTGCCGCCCCTCACCCTAGCCTTCTCCCCGTCAAGAACGGGGAGAGGGGACAGCCTTCGCCTTCTTAAACCCCGCCTCTGATTGCACTTCGATGAAGAGGTTTTTGACTTGCGGGTATTTGGACGTGATGGCCTTTTGCAGACGGCTGGTGACGTCTTCGACGGTTTTCGCGGTGACGTAATCCTGGAAATCGACACTGGCGGTCACGAGCACGTCTTCGGGGCCTAAGTGCATGGTGCGGATGTCGTTGATGTGCCGGACCGGTTTGCCAAGGCCTATGTCGCCGCCGATGATCGCGGCTAGACCGGTTTGAACGTCGGCGCTTGCGGCTTCGCCAACGATGAGAGATTTGATTTCGCGCGATAAAAACAGCGCCACGCCGCCCAGGACGCAGCCGATGAGAATAGAGGCAACGCCGTCAGCTTCGGCAATGCCGCCGAGGTGCGCCGCCATGATGCCAATGAGGGCGATGGAAAGGCCCGTCAGTGCCGCGAGGTCTTCCAGCACAATCGCAAACAGTGTCGGGTCTTTTGAGGATTTGAGCGCGGCGAAGAGACCGCCGGAGGACGCGGGACGTTTGGAATTGAATTCGCTGATCGCCTTCCAGGTCGACACACTTTCGAGCGCAATCGAAACGCCCAGCACGAGGTAGAGAACGTATGCGTTTTCGATTGCGTGCGGGTGTTTGATTTTGTCGAACCCCTCGTAAATCGCAACGCCGGCACCGAGCGAGAACAACAAAATCGCGACGATGAAGCTCCAGAAATAGAGTTCTCGCGAATGTCCGAAGGGGTGACCTGGATCCGGCGGACGGGCCGCGCGCTTCAAGCCGTGCAGCAGCAAAACTTGATTGCAGGTATCGACTAGCGAATGGATCGCTTCCGAAAGCATGGCCGACGACCCGGTCCACGCGGCGGCAGCAAACTTTGCAACCGCGATACCGAGATTGCACGCCAACGCCACCACAACGACTGCAGTTGATCCCCCTGACGACATGATGAATTCCCACGCCTCCCCGATTTGCAAATTGCGAGAAGACCCGATTGCCATCATTCGCGGAAATTGTCACGTGCAGCGCAGGGACTTTGACTGTGTCACTGGCCTTTAAGGAAGGCGATGATTTCGGAGCGCACCGTCGCGTCGGGTATGCCGGCGTAGGGCTTCATGTTGCTGCCTTGCACGACCGTTTCGGGATTTGCTATAAAAGCGTCGAGTGTTTTTTCGTCCCAGGTTACGCCCGATCCCTTCATCGCTGCCGAGTAGGCAAAGCCCCCTTGTTGGCCGGCTTTGCGGCCAACGATGCCTGCTAAGCTTGGACCTAAGCGGTTGTCGCCGGCTTTCCATGAATGGCACGTGCGGCAGGTATTATTGAATGCCGCCTCGCCTTTGCTGGCTGGATCGTCAGCAGCCCGCGCAGGTGCAATCGCCGACATCAACAAGAAGGTCAGGTATAGACCGTCGCGCGAGTTCCGCATTTTGATCTCCGTCTGTGATGCGCCGCGAGGGATGAATGCGATTGGCGAAGCAGCATTCTGGCGCAACAGATGCAAAAGATGCAACAGATGCAACATGAGGGAAAACAGTTACTGGCGTAAAAATGTTCCGTCGTGAGACTGGATTTGTTTGAGTTCCAAAAACAAAAACCCCGCCGTATGGCTACGGCGGGGCGCTAAAGTATGTCGTGGAGCGCAATCCTTACGGCTTCGCGGGTTCCGCAGGCTTGGCGGCTTCCTTGGCTTTGTCAACGACACCCTGTGCTTTTTCTTTGGCGTGCTCGATGACTTCGCCGGCTTTTTCCTTGGCCGATTCAAGCGCTGGGCCTGCGTTCGCCTTGGCTTTGTCCATCGCGTCCTTGGCGGTGACGGCCGATTTGTCTTTGAGCTCCTGGCCCTTTTCGACGGCGCGCTGCAACAGGCCTTTCGGCGGGTTGACGCGCTTGTAAGCAGGCGCTGCCGTCAACGCTTCTTTGGTGGCTGATGCCATCGTCACGTCCATCTTGCCATCGGTGACTTCGAGGCTGAGCGCCTTGACCGCGACGGCAACTTTCTTTTCGCCAACGCCGAGGAAGCCGCCAACGCCCATGATCGCGCCGACAACTTGACTGTCATTGTTGATGATCAGGTCTTCGATGTCGCCGATGATCTTGCCGTCCGGGCCCTTGACCTTGGCGCCGAGCAGGCGGTCCTTGGCGAGATATTCCGTCAGCTTCTGCTCGGCGAGGAAGGTGTCGTCGGCGAAGGCTGGAAGGCTGCCTGCAACAAAAGCCGCGAGGGACGCGGCAAAGGCGATCGTGCGTGCTGTCGTCTTCATGTCTGGTGTCCTCTGAGGGTGGCGTGCGGTGTGGCGAAACGGCCAGACCGCGAGCGCTTGTCAGGTGGTTAACGCCACCGGCAATGGCAACGCGTGTAGGCCCAGACTATGACCGCAGCAAGTCACGCAAGCCGGCTTTTGCGGGGTTCTGGATGCCTTGCATAACCAGCTGAAATATATGCACAAAAAGAGCGTCTAAAAAGCCGTG
>JAYUCQ010000447.1:0-3339 GCA_043740265.1 Hyphomicrobium sp. | reverse complement strand
CGCCAAAAACTGCCCGCGCGCCAATTCACACTATTGGAGAGAGGCCTGGCTGAAGCGAGTTCTACCGGTAACGACCGTCGCTGGACCGAAGTCCGAGGACTGTGGGCGCGCATCGCGATTCGTTATGCCCAGTGCCCTCGCGCCTACTGCCATTCGGAACGCGGCAGCCAAACCTATGGAACATCAAAACTAGCGACCAACGGCGCTCGGGGGAGCGCCGCTCTGAACGACTGGGGGAATGAATGAAACTAGGAACGGCCGTTCGAGCCGGCCACAGCGGAGTTTTTCGCCCCATGGCGATGACCGCAATTGTAGCATTTTCCGTTGGTGGTTGCGCCAGCTTCTCAGTCGACGGCGGCATGCTCGCGGTGCAGGACCAGACCGGAAGCGCCCTCAGCCAAGACGTTATGAAAATCAAAACCGAGGACGACGCGGCCGCAGCGCAGGCCCGTGTCAATTCACTGCTTGCACAGACGATGACGGCTGACAGCGCTGTTCAAGTTGCGCTGTTGAATAATCGCGGGCTACAGGCGGCCTATAACGAGCTTGGCGTGTCAGAAGCGCAGATGGTCGAGGCCAGCCTTCCTCCCGCGCCAACAATTTCGCTCGCGCGACTGACCGGAGCAGAACTCGAAATTGAACGACAGATCGTGCAGAACGTGCTGGCCCTCCTCACGTTGCCGCGCCGGCGCGAAATTGCAGAAGACCGCTTTCGCACGGCGCAGACGCAAGCTGTCGAGGCCACACTCAAGACGGCGGCGGAAGCGCGACGAGCGTTCTACCGGGCTGTCGCCGCCGCACAAATCGTCAAGTTCTTGGAAGAGGCCCGAGTGTCAGCGGAATCCGTTTCAGAGTTGGCCAAAAAACTCGGTGAGACGGGCGCACTGCCGAAGGTGGATCAGGCTCGTGAGCACGCGTTCTACGCCGAAGTGAGCGGGCAACTGGCGTTGGCTCGCCTTAGACAACGCAGCGAGCGGGAAAAACTCAATCGCGCGCTCGGCCTTTGGGGAGATCAGATCGCATATCGCCTGCCTGGCACGCTGCTGAAACTCCCCGCAACGATTAAAGCGGAAAATGACATCGAAACTCGCGCCGTCACCTCGCGCGTGGACATTGAAATCGCGCGGCTGAAGCTTGCAGCACTGGCAAAGGAGTTCGGTCTGACCCACGCAACCAGGTTCATCGACGTGCTGAATGTAAGCGGACTGAGCCGCTACGAGCGAAAGAATGTCACTGATGTCAGCTACGCGCTTGATCAAGGCCCCCCACCGACCCTCGTCAAGACAGAAACCCCGGACAAGGAAAAAACGGCTCGCCGCGGGTTCGATATCGAGTTCCAAATCCCCATTTATGATTTCGGCGAAGCACGCACCCGGCTTGCCGAAGAGACCTATCTTCAGGCGGTCAATCGTCTGATTGAAAGGGCAGTCAATGCGCGCTCTGAAGCTCGCGAAGCCTACACGGCCTACCGCGGCTCGTATGATATTGCGCGCCATTTCGAGAAGGAAATCCTACCGCTGCGCGAGTTCATCTCGGAGCAGGAACTCCTCGCCTACAACGGCATGCTCTCGGATCTCTTCTCATTGCTGACGGACGCCCGTGCCCGCATCACGGCCAATGTTCAGGGCATCGAAGCCAAGCGAGATTTCTGGCTTTCCGCCGTCGACTTGCAGACCGCCATTACAGGCGGAGGAGCCGGTGATATGGCCGTTGATTCGGCGACGACAATGGCAGGAGCCAGAGGCGAATGAGCAGAAGCTTTGAGTCATCCAATCGCCTAACCGGAATAGCCACCTGCTTGTATTGTGCAGGTCATTTGGCCTCGAAAGTCGCAAGGAGCGTATCATGACTGTGTCACGTAGAGAGCTGATGGCAGCAACCGGCGGGCTCGCATTGATGAATACGGCCTTGGTGTCGGGGCGCGTCGAGGCCGCGAGCATTCCCGAAGCCCAAATTCAGAACTCTCCGTTGATGCAGCCGCCCTTGGTTCCGACTTCCGGGCCCGACTATCAACCTGTAGTGACGCTCAATGGCTGGACCGCGCCTTGGCGCCAGAACGGCGATTGGAAGGAATTCCATCTCGTTGCGGAGCCCGTCGTGAGAGAAATCTCTCCGGGAATGAAAGCGCATCTGTGGGGTTACAACGGTCAGTCGCCCGGCCCGACGATTGAAGCCGTGGAGGGCGACAAGGTTCGGATCTTCGTCACAAACAAGCTACCGGAGCACACAAGTATCCACTGGCATGGCCAGCGGCTGCCGAACGGCATGGACGGCGTCTCGGGATTGACGCAGCCCCCGATCCCCGTCGGCAAGACGATGGTCTACGAATTCCAGCTCCGGCGCTCCGGAACGTTTATGTACCACCCACACGCCGACGAAATGCTGCAGATGGCGATGGGTATGATGGGGCTGTTCATCGTCCATCCGAGAGACCCAAACTTCATGCGGGTCGATCGTGACTTCGTCTTTATGTTGAACGCCTATGACATCGAGCCAGGCAGCTACGTGCCGAAGGTCAACACGATGCTCGATTTCAACTTATGGACTTGGAACAGCCGTGCGTTTCCCGGCATCGATCATCTCGTCGTGCGCAAGGACGACAAGGTCCGCATCCGCTTTGGCAACCTGACGATGACGAACCACCCGATTCATCTCCACGGCCACGAGTTTGAAGTGTCCTGCACAGACGGCGGTTGGACACAACCAGAGTCACGTTGGCCGGAGGTGACAGTCGATTGCGCAGTTGGACAAATGCGCGCCGTGGACTTCATCGCCAATGAACCGGGTGACTGGGCATTCCACTGCCACAAGTCGCACCACACAATGAACGCGATGGGTCACACTGTGAAAACCTATGTCGGGGTCGACTTGAAGGACATGCAGAAAAAAATCTCAAGCGTGGTCAAGGGTGCATACATGCCGATGGGCGCGGCTGGCGGCGCCGACATGACCGAGATGGAAATGCCGCTTCCCGACAACACGCTCCCGATGATGACCGGCTTCGGCCAGTTCGGCGCCATCGGCATGGGCGGTATGTTTTCGGTCGTCAAAGTGCGAGAAGGCCTGGACAGGAACGACTATAAAGACCCCGGCTGGTACAAACATCCGGCGAATACCGTCGCTTACGAGTGGACGGGAGAGCCGGGCAAGGCCGCCGAAGCGCCGCCAATGCACGATGCGACGCCGCCGGGAGACGGCGTTGAAGTCAACGTTGTCAAGCCGAGCGGCCATTCGGGACACTAAATTCAAGGCTTTGTTTCAGACAATGCCGAGGTGAAACAGTCCTCGACCAGCGATGAAGCACTAAGAGATATCTCGGTCACACGGCGCGCGCTTGCG
>JAYUCQ010000446.1:0-3344 GCA_043740265.1 Hyphomicrobium sp. | reverse complement strand
GGTCGCGCATGTAGAGAAACTGGCGTTGGAATACATACATGCCGGCAGCAATGGCCAGATAACCGAGAGCTGCAACGATCAAAACAGATTTCAAAACCAGACCTCGTGTCATGCGATGCGCTTATCGTGGTGCCGGTGATGACGCAGACGATGATCGTGAAGCGCTTTTGCCCGGCAAGCGAAACTGCGGCACGCTGCTGCACGACGCAACATCGAATGCGTCAGCGGCGGGTACACTCACGAGCGCAGAACGGCGAGATAAAAGAATGCGTTGCACAATTTGAATCGGATCCTGTTCAATCGCCGTCACGATTTGCAGTGCGCCCATCATGCAAACAACATCGCATTGATTGAACGTGTCTCACCAATCACGCAACCGAAGATTTCAAACGGCGACAGCATAATCGCTGTGGACGATTTGTGGATAGCTTGGTTAACTCTCATCATAGCCAAGCGCTGCGGGGGCGGCGCGTGTCTCAAGCGGGAGTTTCTCAGGGGGCGTTTATCATGCGTATGTGTTCAGTGCCGCGACAGCTATTGGCTGTCGTGATGGGCGGGGTATTGGTTGGTGGGTGTAGTGCGGCAGCTATCGAAACGGCATCCATTCCGTCAGGTCAGGCCATTAGCGACTTCTATACGGCGGACTTTTTTCCGTCCGTCAATGTCGGCGACTCTCCGCAAGACACACTTGTAATTGGCACGTCTTACGTCGACCAGCGCTGTTCCGAATTTTTCGATGCTGTCGAGCAAACAAACCGCAAGATTGAAGTTGGCAAAAGTGGTTTCCTAACCGCTTCGACGCAAATTCAAACGTTGTTGAGTTTGGCCAAAAGGTCAACTCTGGCGATTGCTTACGTGGCTTCGGCCGTCGAAGTCACCAAAGTACTGCTGGACGAATACCAGGAGCAATTTGCGTTTGCGCCGCATTCTGTTGAACTGCGGTCGATTGTGTTCGACGCGCTTGCGAAAGAGCGTAAGGACCTTGAAACTATTTCAGCCTCAAAAGATTTTACGCGCGTCGACGCAGTGGCATCCGTCAAGCGTTATGCTGAGAACTGCACTCTGGGCCGCATCCGCGAGCACTGGAACGGTGCTCTTGCGAAAGCCGTACGCGAAGGCGTGACTGCACAAGCGGCACCCGCAGGTGGCGCTACTGCCGGACGTAGAGGCCATGAGTCGGCTGGCGGCGACAGCCGCAGCGGACCCAAGCCGCGCAGCGTTTTAAGCGTCAATCGCTACGTCGTCCGGTAGTTGCGGCTATTTATCAAGAGTGGGTCTTCAATGCTTTGCAACATCCGAATTGCGTCACTTTTGTGCGCCTGCGCGGTCATTACTGTCTCGGGGTGCGCGAGTATGCCGGGCGCCGACGTGACGACGGCCAATGCATCGCATGCCAAGAAACCCGGCAAGGCAGGCGTCCGGCCGAAGGAAGCGGTATGCGGGTCATCCATCGATTGGTTCGAGGTGGAGGCCTTCAAGGGCTCCCGCCTGATCAGTAAGGCTATGGTGCAACGGGTGCAGCGGCGCACCGTCCGCCTCGTTCTGAAGCCGGAACATCTGATGCGCGAACTAGTTGCAAAAATGTATCCGCGTGCCAAGCCCGAAGATATCAACCTTGGCAAATATGAAGCATACGCGGGCCGTGGCTGGTGCACGGGCACGCTGCTCAACCAATCGACCGTGATTACCGCCGCGCACTGCTTCGAACCCAGCGAAAAGACGCCCTCCGTATATGTTGATGATGACACCAAGCAGCTTAACCCGGACCAACTGGCGCGGCTGTTTGAGGCGCAAACAAATTTCCAGTTCATGGGCGCCACGCGAACACGGGAGAAGGAGACTTCGCGGAGCGCAGTACAAAGCTTGCTGGAATATGGCCTCCGCCGGTCAGGCGAATACGATTACGCCATAGCCAAGATAGCGCCATTTGAAAAATCTATGCGCATGATGGCGATGAACACCGAAGACTTAGCCTACAAGAGTCCTGTCGCAATCATTCATCATCCGCACGGGCGCGAGAAAAAGTTGTCGATTGGATCGAGCGACGGCTACACAGGTTCGACCTGGTACTATACCGAGGCCGATACGGAAGAAGCATCATCTGGCGCTGGAATTCTCGATAAGGATGGCAAGCTTGCTGGCATTCACACCGATGGCGGATGCGAAAAAGAGGGCAACAACGCTGGCGTTTCCATATCGGCCGTGAAGTCGGCTTCGAATCTGCTGCGCAAGTAGGGCCTTCAGGAAAAGCGCCAAAGTGGCTTTTTTCCTACCCCACCAAATACCCGATCCGTCCGCCTTCGCGGATACGCAGATTTTCGAGGTGTTCGGAAATTTCGCTGCCGTGAAGCGGACGGCCGGTTTCGGTGACGCATTTGCGCTCTAAATCTTGCAGCTCAAGGTAGATCGGTTCGGCGGTCTTATGCAGCATGGCGACGGCGGCGACGGTTCTGCGCGGCATGTTGATAGGCACACGCGGGAACAGCGACGACAGCATCTCTTTGGCGCCATCTGAGAAATGGGCCGAAAAGCGCCCGAGCAGCGACACAGCCCGCACTGCCGCCGTCTCTTGAAAGCGCAAGCCGCGCATATCCATCCACTCGAACAATTTGTCCATGGTGAAATCTTGCAGCCGGATGTTCGACGTCTCGCGGTAGTCCTGCCATTCGGCGACGAGATCGAAATCGGATTGGAGATCGATATCGCAAGGCGCGTAGGTTTTCACTGCCTTGACGCCGATGCGGTCGAGGAAGTCGCGATTTTTCATGACGATCTGCGCCGGATAGGCCGGCAGTTTCATCTTGCCGTCGCTGGCATGGTCGTACGCGAGGCGGACGAGCTTTGAGCAGAAGAAATGCCGCTGCTCTTCGAGCGCCATGGAAAAATCGTAGTGGATGCGCTTACCGCCGCGGGCGCGTGAACGCTGCACCAGATCGTGCATGTGAGCTGCCGCGCGGGCGGCGGCAGCGGCGTCTTTGTGACGGTAGAGCACGGCGCGGACAATACCGTGTTCAAGCGCGTGGCTGAGCGGATTGACGATGGCGCCGTCCTCAATCAGGCTTTCGACCATCCAGTGTTTGCCAGCGTCGTCGATGTAGACAATACCTGTGTGGCTGAATTGGCTATCGCTTTGGCCGATGCGGGCGATGGCGGCGCTGTTGTGGGCATGACCGCGCACCAGCACCACGTCGCCGGAGCGGAACGGCAGATCCTTGCCATTGTAGTAGGCGTGATTGACAAGCGTGTTGCGGTCGCTGCCGGTAAAACCGCGCTTGATGCTTTCGCCGTCGCTCAGGCGGGCGTTGCCAATGGCGATCTCGCCCAGCATGTCGGTGACGTAGCGC
>JAYUCQ010000445.1:0-8123 GCA_043740265.1 Hyphomicrobium sp. | reverse complement strand
CATCACACGCGGGCGCAACAGCCATTGGTCAAGGGGCGACTACCACGCGCGTCAACGAAATCGCGCTCGGCACGGCGTCGAACACCGTCCGCGCTGCTGGCATTCCATCGGCAGCATCAACGGCTGCGCAATCCGGCTCGTTGGGCCTCGTAACAACAGACGCCAACGGCAATCTTGCTAGCGACGGCGGCAAGTTGCAGGCGACCGTCGACGATCACGGCACCCGCATCACGACGCTTGAAGGCCAGACCAAGAGCAACACGACGAACATCACCAACCTGACCAACACCGTCAATAACAATAAAACCGACGTCACCAACCTAACAAAGCAGGTCAATACCAACACCACGAATATCTCGAACCTGACCACGACGGTGAACGGCCACACGGCCGATATCACCGATCTGAAGGGCCGGGTGACGACCGTTGAAGGTCAAACAGCAACCAACACAACTAAGATCGCCAGCTTGACGACGCAAACCAACACCAACACGACGAACATCACCAATATCGGCGGCCGCGTGACAAAGGTTGAAGGTCAAACGGCAACCAACACGACAGACATTGACGATTTAAAAAATAGAACCACTGGCAACACGACGACAATCACCAACGTCACAAACAATATCAACACTCTCAAAGGTCAGGTGACGGCAACGCAGAAGCAGACGACAAATAACACCGTTATCATCAACAAGCATACGACGCAGATCGCGAGCCTCGGCAAAACGGTCTCGACATTTGACGACCGCATCACAACGGCGGAAGAGCAGAGCAAAGAGGCGCTTGGCAAGATCAACGGCTTCGATGCGCGGATTAACGGTGCGATGGCGTCGGCCGATCTGGCGCTCGACGGCGTTGCTCTGGCGATGGCGCTCGCTGATCCGACGCTAACCGGCGACCAGAACTTCGGTATCCGCGCCAACTGGGGCAACTTCGCGGGCCATGACGCCTTTGGCGTCTCCGTGGTTGGAATTTTGGACCACAACGTTTTCGGCAACGGAGAAACATTCGGTTTAGCGGGAGCAATTGGCGCGACCGAGAACGGTGAGGTCGGCGGCCGCATCGGCGCGCAGCTGACCTTCCGGTAAAGCTTCAAGTATTCCCTCAAGGGAAGCGTCGCGGCGAGGTGACCGGGGATATAACCCTGGCGCCTCGCTTTTTAATTTAATCCTTGGCCTCAACGCCCAAGATCTCAGCGACGCGCGCAGTTCCAGGATTGGCCATCAAATCTTGCGGCGTGCCGTTCGCAATTGTCCGGCCCGCATCGATAACAACCATACGAGTGGCCATCGCGGCGGCTTCGTCAATGTCATGTGTGACGAGCACGACTGGCACGGCTACCGCCGCAGCCAACGCCCGGACCTCCGATTTCAAGCGCTGCCGCGCCGGGCGGTCGATGGCTGAAAAGGGTTCATCCAGCAGCAAAACTTTTGGATCACGGGCTAAGGCCCGCGCGATTGCAACGCGCTGACGCTCACCGCCGGAGAGCTGGCTAGGCCGTTGGCCGGCAAGTGCCCCAATGCCAACGCGTTGTAAAATCGTCATCGCGCGCTCCGGGCGCTCTGCGGCCTCAACATGACCCATCGCCAGCGAAACATTGCCGTGCACGCTTAAGTGCGGAAACAAGGCGTAATCTTGGAACACAAAGCCAACACGCCGCACTTCCGGCCGCATGAACACGCCGGTCTCAGCGTCAAACCAAACGTCATCGCCAAGCGACACGCGGCCAGACTTCGTTTTCAATAACCCGGCAATAGCCTTCAACGTCGTCGTCTTGCCGCTGCCTGATGCTCCAAGCAAGGCTACGACCTCGCCCGGCGCACAACGGAACGAAACATCAAGTGCCACCGGGCCGCTTTGCTTTAATTTGACGTCGAGTGCGCCCATCACCGCCGCCTTGTACCGGCAGCATCGCGGCTCAAGGCAACAACAAGCGTCACGATGACGGTCGAAATGACGACGAGCACACCGGACATAACGGCGGCTTCCGGAAATTTGAACCCCTGCACGGCGTCATAGACCGAAATCGCCAGCGTCCGCGTTTCGCCGGGAATGTTGCCGCCCATCATCAAGACAACGCCGAACTCGCCAAGTGTGTGCGCAAAAACCAGCGCCAGCGCCGTGACGATGCCCGGCCACGCCAACGGCAATTCAATTTTTTGGAACGTCGCAGACCGCGTCAAGCCGCTGACGAAGCCTGCCTCGCGCACGCTTTCAGGTATTGCTTCAAAGGCGCGGGCAATCGGCTGCACGGCAAATGGAATGTTGGCGATGATGGACGCGACCAATATACCGGGAAACGAAAACACGAACGGCGTACCGGTAACGGCCAGCAGTCCGCCTCCTAGTGAGGACTTCGGCGATAAAATAGAAAGCAGATAAAAGCCTAGCACCGTCGGCGGCAGCACCAGCGGCAGTAGCACGAGAGCTTCCATCAGGCTCTTGCCCCGGAACTGCCCAAACGCCAGCGCCCGGCCGATGGCGAGAGCGACCGGCAGTAACAGCAGCGCCGTCCAGAACGCGAGTTTGAGCGAGAGGGAAAATGCCGGCCAATCCATGCGCCTGTTAGATCACGGCACGGACGGGAATGAAAAGCCGTAATTGGCCAGGATCGCCCTGCCTTTTTCAGACGTGATGAACGCCGCGAAGCCGATTGCCGTCTGACCCGCCGTTTTTATCACGCCGAGCCGCTGGCGCAGGGGAACTGCAAGCTTATCAGAAATGCGGACATGACAGCCCTTTTCCTTAAACTCCGGCGCCTCCACCAAAGGCGCTGGCACCAGTGCGGCCGACGCTCCGCCGCTGGTCGCAAATTGCAGTGCTTGCGTCGCGCTCTCGCCGAGCACCAAAAGCGGTTGGGCTTGAACCCACAGACCGGCCGTATCCAAGGCGGTCTTCGCGGCACGTCCGTAGGGCGCGTGTTCTGGATTGGCGATCGCAATTTTTCCGGCTTTGCCGGACGCCAGGGCAGCCTCAAGCCCGGCGAGGTCTGCGTCGCACGTCACGGCAGACCCTTCGGGCGCAAAAACTGACAACTTACCGAGCGCATAGAGTTGCCCGGCGTCGCGCAGCAACCCCGCCGCATTGAGTTTATCAATCAGCTGCTCGTCCGCCGACAGGAAGACTTCGAACGGAGCCCCATTGGCAATTTGCGTTGCAAATTGGCCAGATGATCCGAACGTCAGTTTTACGGTTTTCCCGGACTGGGCCTCGAAGGCCTTGGCTACGGCTGGCAACGCAAACTTCAAATCACTTGCCGCCGCGACCGTTGCTTCGTCAGCAGCCCAGCAGTGTGAGCTCATCGCGAAAATGCTGAGGCCAATTGAAAAGATAAATCGCAACATAACAACGTTCCCCGTCTACTCTACTTTGCGCGCTTGGCGGTTTTGACTTTCTTAGCTGGACCTCTCGGACCCGCTTCAATCGCGTGCTCTTCGGCAACGCCGCTGGTGATGCCAGGAAAGAAATGCCGCGCCAGATCGACAGTCTCTTGGCGGCCAACTGAATCTCCAGAAGCCGCAATCCATTTTTCGGCAGCGTCACGTCCAGCGCCGTGCAGATACGTCATCATATTCCAGTCCGGCTTGACCGAGGACTCCGGGCTCAAAGCGCCGGTGATGTCGCCGCCATCGATGATATGAAAACGATGCTTGGCCAATCCCGCCAATCGCCCTTTGGGCAGAATGCTCCCGGCGGTTTCACGAACGGCTGCGATGATCTCAATGTCGCGCAACAGCGGCGCGTTGAAGGTCATCCGGTTGGTGTGGTTGGCGATGTCCCGCGCCGTCGTCGGCAGGTCGCCGTTGGTGCGCGGTGAAACCATAACGAGCAAGGTGTCGTTGACCGGGCTTTCCGCCGCCAGTGTCACCAGATCAGGATTGGCGGAATAGCCGCCGTCCCAGTACGCCGCGCCGTCAATCTCGACGGCATGATGCAGTGTCGGCAAGCAGGCGGACGCCAGAACCGCCTCGACGGTTAACTCGTGGCGGCGGAACAACCGCGCCCGGCCTGTCGGCACATGCGTTGCCGAGATCAGCAGCTCAACGGGCGACGATTTGCGGATGATATCAAAATCGACGTGGTCTGTAATCAGCCGCTTCAACGGATCAAAGCCGAGCGGATTAAATTCATAGGGCGACCACATCGTGGCGATCTGGGCCATGGATGCCGGCCTTGAGAAGCCGTTGAGAAACGGATTGAGCTTAGCCAAATCCGGCACGCCGGACTTGTAAACCGCTTCCCAGATCTTAAACAGCTTGGCCCGCGCGTCGTCGCGTGATCCTTCGGCGAGGCCAGCGGCCAGCGCCACGGCGTTAACCGCGCCGGCACTCGCCGCACTGACCCAGCCAAAGCCAATCGCGTCATTTTGCAGGAGGCGGTCGAGCACGCCCCATGTGAATGCGCCATGCGCACCGCCGCCCTGAAGCGCTAAATTTATTTTCAATGTATTTCGCAAGACCCCCCTGCTCCATGCCGTTACCGGCAACGTGCTCCCGCTTCAGCCGGCGTCATGCACGCCAACATTGCCTCGACTGCGGAAATGATAAGTTAGACTATAGCACGCGATACTATAGCACTGCGGAGGAAGGGATCACGACAGGAATTCCTTCGACCTCTGTCACGATTGTCTCAATGCCGAATGCTTGTGCAATCCGCTCACGCGTGAGTACGGATGATGCAATTCCATCGGCAATGCAGTGACCGTCTTTCATCAAGATAACACGCTTGGCGAACCGCAAAGCCAGCGACAAATCATGAATCGCAGCGACGACGGCGCATCCTTCATGCGCCAATCGGGCGAATTCATGGAAGAGATGCAGGTTATGCGCAGGATCTAGTCCGGCGGTCGGCTCGTCAGCGATCAGGAAGCGCGCTTCTTGGGCGAGAGCCCGCGCGACAAGAACGCGCGCACGCTCGCCACCCGACAGCGTGACAATGGGCCGCTGCGCGAGTTGCAGAACATCCATGCGCCGCATCGCGATTTCGATTGCGGATGTGTCAGCGGCACTTTCCGCTGCAGAAAACGTTCTGTGCGGCAAGCGCCCGAGGGCAACCACGCGCTCGGCGACGAGCGGCCAGTGCACGGTGCGATCCTGCGGAAGATAGGCGATGCTGCGCCCAACATCGCGACGCTGCATGTTTTTTATGTCAACGCCATCGAGAACAACGCGACCGGAAGCAGGCTCGATCAATCCGGCAAGCGCCTTGAGAGCCGTCGATTTTCCGGCGCCGTTAGGCCCAACCACCGCAACGAAATCACCCGATGCGATGTCTGTCGTGAAATTTTGCACAACGGCGCGGCCGCCCAATTCAATTGTAACGCCGTCAGCTTGCAGTGCGCTCTTATCTTCCGTCATGGCGCCAATTCCCGCCGCGATGACAGAACGCGCCACAGGAAAAACGGTGCGCCAATCAACGCGCTCAAGACGCCTAGCCGCAGATCACCTTGCGGCGATAGTAAGCGCAGTGCGACATCGGACGCGAGCACCATCGCCGCGCCGCCAAAGAGGCTCGGCAGCAGCAGCCGGCCCGGGCTTGAACCGACAAACGGCCGCAGAATATGCGGCACGATCAAACCGATAAAACCGATCGACCCGGCAACTGCCGTCGCGGCGCCGACCGCCAAGGCTGAACCGGCGATCACTTTGAAGCGCAGGCCGGTCGCGTCGACACCGAGGTTGGCGGCGGCTTCTTCGCCCAGGCTCAGCGCCTCAAGATCGCGCGCCGTGCTCAACAGCATCGCGATGCCCACGAAAATGAGCGGTGCGGCCAGCCAGACATGCACCAGACTGCGATCGGTCAGCGATCCCATCAGCCAGAACATGATCTCGGTCGATGCAAACGGATTGGGTGACAGATTGAGCGCCAATGACGTCAAGGCGCCAGCGACACTCGACACCGCGACGCCGGCAAGGATGAGCGTCGTCGTTGATCCGGTGGCGCCGGCCAAAGCCACGATCGCGATCATCGCCAACGCCGCGCCAAACAATCCGGCGAGCGGCAACGCTAAAGCGATGCGGCCGGCGAGGCCTGAGTGGATCGCCGTCACTGCGCCCAGCGCCGCGCCACCAGAGATGCCAAGCAATCCAGGCTCCGCCAATGGATTGCGCAAATAGCCTTGCATCACCGCGCCGGACACGCCCAGCGCCGCGCCAATAAGAAAGCCAAGCACCGCGCGCGGCACGCGGATTTCATTGAAGACGAGCTTGGCCGCGGTCGCGTCTTTTGGCAGTCCCCACCCGTCGGGCCCGATCCACAACGACACGAAGAATGCCAACGCAGCAAGAATGGCCGTTATCATCGTAATGCGAGAGAGCATGAGGGTAGCCAAACTAACGTTCCACAACAATCGTACCGGCCGAATTTCCGTCATCCCCGCGAAGGCGGGGATCTGTCCAAGCTTCCAGTGGAACTCCAATTGCCCGTTGGACGGATCCCCGCCTTCGCGGGGATGACGTCCTGAAGCACGAAAGCGAATGGATGATAACTTGGGGCCTAAATTTGTTCATGGCGTTGTAGCTGGTCACGGCGCGGCCTCTGCTAGACCCGTCGCCTTCATCGCCGCCAAAATTTCGACGGCTTCCGCAATCTTTGGCGTTGCGCACATCCAGTACGGCATCGGCAAATGCACGCTGGGGCGATACCGCAACAATTGCTTCAATGCGGGATGGCGCAAATTGTCGGCGAGAACGGTCTGAAAATCATCCGCCGCGTTGGCGAGCACCAGCAGATCCGGCGGCGCGACGACCAACTGTTCAAGCGGCAAACGCCCGCCAGCGCCTAATTGTTCTTCACGCGCCAGATTGCGATAGCCCGCTGCCGTCATCGCGGCATCGAGCAAACTGTCAGGGCCGGAAACAAAACTTCCAACCTGATAGGCGATGGCCGTCGGCTTCGATTGTACGGTCGAGCGCGCGGCGCGCAAACGGTCGTCAAAATCGAGAATGACTTTTTCGCCGCGTTCAGCTTCGCCAACAGCCGCCGCGATCTGGCGGATCGTCGCCCGCATGCCATCGAAGTCATTTGCCAATGGTACTACGAGTACAACTTGCCCCAGACGGCGCAGCAGATCGACGGTGGCACCGGTTGTATATTCGCCGGCAATGATGAGGTCGGGATTCAATGCCAAAACCTCTTCGGCGGTGCCTTTGATTTTTTTAAACGGCGTTAGCCTTGCTGCCTCCGCCGAGAGGGTTTTGTCGGTTGCCAAAAAGCTGACACCAGCAATCCGTTCAGGTGCCACAAGATCAATAAGAAGCTGATCGGTGCACATATTGAGCGAAACGATGTGGCGCGGCGGCTGAGGCTCTTGAGATTGAGCCCGCGCCGCGGTCTGCGCAACGAGCGCACAAACCACAACCAACCCAATCCTGTTCAAACCGCCACGCAACGCTGTCACCTTACTTGTATCTCGCCCAGTCCTTCGTCGCCGGCTCTTCGTATGTGAACTTGACGCCCGCATAGGCGGCGACGCCCGCTGTCTCGAAGCCGTAGACTTCCTGGTAGTCCTGATCGAGAACGTTCTCGATGCGGCCAAACACTTCAACGCCCGGCGTGACCTTGTAGGCTGCCGCTATATTGACGAGCCAGTAGGGATCAAGTGTGACGGTCGAGAAATTGCCGAAGTTGGTATCGGTATTGTCCGCCGCATATTGCACTGATAAGTTAACCGATGCGCGTCCGGCATCGAAGACGTAGCCGATGTCGCCACGGCCAGAGTGCTTCGGACGGCGGATTTCCTGGATGCCCTTTGCGGTTCTGGCATCAGTGTAGGTATAGGCCAGGCCGAGGCTCAAACCGGACCCGAGATCGAACCGGCTGTCGACTTCGACGCCTTGCCGCGGACTGATGCCGGGGTCGTTGACGGCGGTACAGGCGCCGAAAAACGGCGGTGGTCCAGGAATGCAGTTGGCAAACGATTTGATTTTGTCGGTCAACTCGCTGTTGAAATACGTGACATCGACGACTGCGTGGCCGGGAACCAGCGTGACTTCGACACCAGCGTCCCAGCCTTCGGCTTTCTCCGGCCCGAGATTGGGATTGGGATAATACGATCCTGGAACCGAGCCGAAGTTCTCAAACATCGTCGGCAATTTCAAACCCGTGCCGTAACTCGCATG
>JAYUCQ010000444.1:0-3352 GCA_043740265.1 Hyphomicrobium sp. | reverse complement strand
CGGGGCGACTACAGTTTCAACACCAGCCTGTCGCGTGTCGCCGGTCGGACCCGGCCCGCCTTGAAGCCATTTGGGTAGGAGTTGCATGCCGTTGTCCCCGCCGTGCGAATGCAAGTTCACGTCTGGATGCAGAAATGGTATCGGCGACGGTTATTGTCGAGGGGTCAGTCCGCGAACTCGGTTCGCGCCGATCAGCCCCGTTGCAATCTCTAGCTCGAGTATAAGATGACTAACGACGACGACATCATCATTCGCCGCGAAGGCCGGGCCGGTCGCATGACAATGAACCGCCCAAAGGCGCTCAACGCGCTGACCTATCCAATGGTCGGGGAAATAACGCGTTCGCTTCAGCATTGGGGAGCCGATCCCGCGTTAGAATTAGTGGTTCTCGATGGCGCCGGCGACCGCGCGCTCTGCTCCGGCGGTGATGTGATGTCGCTGTACGAAAGCCGGATCGATGGACCTGACTTCGCTCGCAAGTTCTGGGCGGACGAGTATCGCCTCAATGCTCGGATTGCGCGCTTTCCAAAGCCGTTCGTCGCTTTCATGGACGGTATCGTGATGGGCGGCGGCATTGGGCTTTCAGCGCACGCCTCCCATCGCATCGTGACGGAGCGGTCGATGCTTGCGATGCCGGAAACAAGTATCGGGCTCATCCCCGATGTCGGCGGCACCTGGTTGCTGTCGCGCGCAGCCGGCGAGGTAGGCACTTACTTGGGGCTAGCTGGCGCGCGGATGTCCGGTGCCGATGCGATCTATGCCGGCTTTGCCGATACGTTCGTGCCATCAAAGCGGCTGGCGGAGCTTGCCGCGGCGCTAGGCGAGGCTGATCGTGGGAGCGTCGATCAGGTTATTGCCGCGTTTAGCGTCGCTACTCCAGCATCGGAGCTGCATGGCATCGCTGACGAAATCGACGCTGTGTTTTCCGCTGGTACAGTCGAGGAAATCTTAGGGGGGGTGGCGCGTAGCGCGTCCCCTTGGGCGGCGAAGAGCCTCACGGGCCTCAAAACGAAATCTCCGAAAGCGTTGAAGGCAACCCTATCAGCACTGAGGCAAGCACGCATGTTGCCGTCGCTCGAAGCCGCGCTCAATGTCGAATATCGATTGGTGACGCGATTGTTCGAAGACGGCGAGTTCATCGAAGGCGTGCGCGCACTGCTCGTCGATAAGGACCGCGCTCCAAAATGGTGCCCGGCTACACTACCTGAAGTGAGCGATGCGATGGTGGCGGCGTTGATGGCCCCGTTGCCCGATGCCGAAGAATTGCGACTGGATTAAAAACTTTGGAGCAACCTCAAGCTGCCATGGCTCTATAAACCTATGGCATCGGCAAAGGTGTTCGACGTCAGTGCGGGCGAAGATCAGGGGCGGCTCAAGCCTTATGCCATGATGCCGCCCCGTTGAGGGCGGCTAATTCATCGATTGGAAACTAGTTCGCGCGTATCCGTTGCCTCCATATGCGGTGCGGCGATCCGTTTCGCCATACCGGTATGCGTGCAACATGATCAAAATGCTAACGGATATAGTTCTGAAGCACCGTTCAATGGAGTTTCTGCAATCGGAAACTCCAATTCGGGCAGGGATCGATTTTCAGTATATAGCCAGTCTTTGCAGGTCGATTTGGTCGACGCTCAGTCACTGGGCCGCCGTCGGGTACATGGAAGCACCAGCATTGATGGTGGGGCTGGCGGCGATCATGATCATTCCAATTCTTGCCATAACCGGGTTCGCCGTAAATCAAGGGCTTTCACGACGCGCCCAAAAGGCATTCGAGCGAACGGGCCGCAATGCTGTCGCTGACGGCGATCTCAGTTGGCCGCGTAATGCTTGGATCACAATCGAGGGCGAGGTACCCGAGCGCCGGCAATTCGCTAGCCAGATGTTGAATATCGGCCGGGAAGATGACAACGACGTGCAAATCGAACATGCGAGCGTCCACCGCCATCACGCTTTGCTGCATCGGGCCAGCGATGCGTTATACTATGTGCGAGACTTGAGCGGTGACACCGGCAATGGCATCAAGGTAAATGGGCGGCGCGTGACGGAAGCCGCGTTGGTTGACGGAGATCGAATCGAGGTGGGCGCCGTTGCTGTCAGGTTCGAAGCGCAGCCGATCTAAGCCGAACGTCTGAATTCCTGTTCAATCAGAGCATTTGAGAACTGATGCCGCATTTCGAGCAAGCCATCGCCGCATCGCAAGGTGCGCGGCGCTATCAAGAGGATGCCGCAGCGGTTTGGCCGCACCCGGATGCCCCTTCAGCGTTACTCGCAGTGCTCGCGGATGGCATGGGTGGTCATGTTGGTGGAGCTAAAGCAAGCCAACTTGTTTGCGAACAGGCGATCGAGAGCTTTCGCAGCTCCACCGGTGAGACGCCCGCGCGATTGACGCAAGCTCTGATCGCGGCCAACAAGGCGATAGCGCGCACAGTCGACGAAGACCCCGCGTTGTCCGGCATGGGTTCAACCATGATTGCTGCAGTCTTCGACTCGACTGGTTTGGAGTGGGTAAGCGTTGGCGACAGCCCGCTGTACCTTTTTCGGCATTCGAAGATTACGTTGCTGAACGAGGACCATTCGCTGGCGCCGGCACTTGACCAGATGGCGGCAGAAGGGCGGATGACGTTGGCGGCTGCCCGTAGCGATCCAAGGCGGCACATGTTGCGGTCAGCGGTGACTGGCGAGGATCTCGAACTGGTTGATCTGTCGCGCAAACCGGTTTCGCTCGAACTTGGCGAGTATGTGATTTTGGCAAGCGACGGCATCCATACGATCGGGGAAGCTGAGATCGCGCGCATTGTTTTAGCCACCGCCAGCAAAGGCCCGCAAGCGGTCGCGGACGAGCTTGTGAATGCCGTGCTCGAGGTTGGCGAAATGCATCAGGACAACATTACGGTCATTGCGGTGCGGCGCAGCCCTGCCACTGCCGGAGATGACGCCGCCTGATCGCGATGGCATGATATGGCGTTTCCACCCAATGGAGAGTGCCTGCCCATGCCGCGCATCGTCACCGTAGCCGCAGCTCAACTCGGAGCCATCGACAAGGCCGATAGCCGGCAATCCGTCGTGGCGCGAATGATTGCTCTGATGAATGCTGCCAAAGCAAAGGGCGCGAATTTCATCGTCTATCCCGAGCTTGCGCTGACGACGTTCTTCCCGCGCTGGTATTATGAGGACCGTGCGGAAGCAGAGGTCTGGTTCGAACGTGAGATGCCCGGGCCCGTCACGCAGCCGCTGTTCGAGCACGCAAAGCAAGTGGGTATGGCAATGTCCTTCGGGTATGCTGAACGTACGCCCGATGGCCATCATTTCAATACTTCGATCCACGTCGAGGAGACTGGCAAAATTGCCGGCA
>JAYUCQ010000443.1:0-3356 GCA_043740265.1 Hyphomicrobium sp. | reverse complement strand
AACCCGAGGTTGGCATGATGCGGGGTGGCTGTGGCCGCGTCCGAAACTAGACAACAAAGATCGAGGCCTTGCCGCCCCGTCCCTTTTTGCATTTGCGCGTCCGACTCTGCTCTGCAGAGCCGGCCGGACGCGCTGGAGCATCGAGCAAGCCCGCGCTTTGCGGCCCGCTGCGCCAGCGCTTGCGCGGCGAGCCGGCTCGAGGAACGAGAGTCGGAAGGCGCCAGCATAAAGAGAGTCTCAAGGCGCCAAGCAAAAAGTTGCGTCCAGGCCGAAGCTCAGCCAAGGTCCTGCCGCAAAAAAGGGCTTTGCCGCAAAACAAGGTCGCGCCGCAAAATCAGGGTTTCAAGCTCCAAGGTTCCACGTCCCAAGGTTTCTACGTTTCATGTCCGAAAGCCGCGACCGCCTCGTCCACGCCGCCACCGAATTGTTCCTCGGCGGCAGCTTTCATAATGTCGGCATCGCCGAAATCTGCGACGCCGCCAAAATCAACAAGGGCACGTTCTATCATTTCTTTCCCTCGAAAATCGACCTGCTGCTCGAAGTCATCGAAGGCTACGTCAACGGCATCGCCGTGCGCTACGACGAGATTGCGCTGAGCGACGAGACGCCGGCGCGCAAGATCCGCAATGTTTTTATGGTTCCTCAAGCCCAAAACGAAGCCTGGAAAGCCGTGCACGGCGTCGCGTCGGGATGTTTTCTCGGCAATATCATTCTCGAATTGGCGGCGACCGAACCAATTGTGCGCGAAAAGTCGAAGTGGGCCATCGGCATGTGGTCGAAAGCGCTGGAGCCGATCGTCGCCGAATTTCTGACGTCGGAAAAAATCCGCAACCTCGATGCTCCTGCGGCCGCCGACGTGATCATCGGCATCGTGCAAGGCGCGCACGTGCTGGCCAAGGTCAAGAATGACCCGTCGGTGTTTGGCATTTACGCCCGCCTGGCGGTTGAGATGCTGCGCGCGGCAGGGAACCCAAGTTAGCCGCGCACGCGCACCAGCCCCAACCCGGCTCCCTCCCGCCCTACCTCCCCCGCCTCCCGCCCTCCCGCCTCCCCCTCCCAAGACTCACCGTCACGAAAGCGTGTACTTGACTGACCGGTCAACTCATGAAATACCGCCACTACTGAAATTGCCATCACAAAAGGACTTAACACGATGAAACTACGTCTATTTCTGGCGACAACCGGACTTTGCCTCGGCGCTGCTCTCACGGCTGGTCACGCGCTCGCCCTCGACGCCCACGTCGCGAAAGATACCGCCGGTGCGCCCGCCGCCGTCTGGGCCGCCGTCGGTGATTTCTGCGGTATCGCGGCCTGGCATCCCGCCGTTGCCAAGTGCGAAATTTCAGTGAAGGACGGCGCCACGTTCCGCACGCTGACGCTGAAGGACGGCGCCAAGCTGCTCGAAAAGCAGACCGCGTTCGACGCCAAGGCGATGACCTACAGCTACACCATCGAAGACGGCCCGCTGCCGGTTGCCAATTACAAGTCGACGCTGAAAGTCGTCGCCAAGGACGCCGCATCTAAGGGTGGTGGCTCGACCATCGATTGGTCGGGCAATTTCGACGCCAAAGGCGCGCCTGACGCTGATGCTCTGAAGGCGATCACCGGCGTCTATGCGGGCGGCGTCGATGCACTCGTCGCCAAGACCTCGAAGTAACGCCGCAGAACAATCGGGCGTGCGCGGTGAGGGCTTCAAAAAGCCTTATGCCGCGCACGCCAAATGCATCGATGAACTCTCAGCGCAGCGATGCAAACACGGAAAAGAGCGTCGTTGCAGCCGCCGGATTTTGCGGCTTATCGACAACAGATTCGGCAACAGCAACCGCTTGCCAGCAGGCGTGCTTCAAACCACGATAGTCACGGTCGGCATCGAAGGCGGCAGCGGCCCGGAGAAGATCCTCGGCCTGGATGCGCGGTGTACCCTGACGCAAAGTCAGTGTATGATCGCAATTCGTCTGTGCCCACGCCAAAGCTGCGATGGCGGGCACCGTCTCGTAGCGCGACGTTCCCACCTGCGCCGTTAGCAGATGGGCGCTATGCCCCCAAATGCCGGCGACTCCAATGGCGATGCACAGCGCTGCTGACGTTGATCCGGGCGACGGCATTGGAACCTCTGATGGGCGAAACTCACGGGGCGCGTTTAAACACCCCTTGACGCTTCACTTCGCTGACTTTGACGACACGGCAATGACACCTGCGGGAAACCGCGAGATTGCTACCGGGATTGCCCGTAATTTCGCCCATATGACGCGGGCCGGGGCGCTTCCAAGGCACGGCCCCAAGTGATATAGACCCCGCGACAGTGTTCGCCCCAGGGGGCCCGAACGTGTCGCCCCCTCAAGCTTTGGAGACATGCGCATGGCCTCGAACCCGTCCGTGCTCGAACAGGGGGTTGCCCTCACATTCGACGACGTCCTGCTTGTGCCGGGCCCTTCCGACGTGATGCCTGGGCAGGTCGATGTCGCGACTCAACTTACTAAGTCGATCCGGCTCAATATCCCGCTGTTGTCATCGGCCATGGACACGGTGACCGAAGCCCGCCTAGCCATCGCCATGGCGCAGGAAGGCGGCATCGGCGTCATCCATCGCAATCTGTCGATTGAAGAGCAGGCGCGCCAGGTCGGGCTGGTGAAACGCTACGAAAGCGGCATCGTTCTCAACCCGGTGTCGATTGCGCCGTCGAAGACGCTCAAAGAGGCCCTCAAGCTGATGGCCGATCACGGCATCACCGGCCTGCCGGTTGTCGATGGTCCGACGAACTCGGAAGATGGTACCGCAGGCAGAGGCCGCCTCGTTGGTATCCTCACCAACCGCGACGTGCGTTTTGCGACGCGGCTCGATCAGCCGGTTTCCGAGCTGATGACCAAGGACAAGCTCATCACCGTCAAGCGCTCGGTGTCGCAAGACGAAGCCAAGAAACTTCTGCACCAGTACCGCATTGAAAAACTGATCGTCGTTGATGATGCCTACAACTGCATTGGCTTGATAACAGTCAAGGACATTGAGAAAGCCGCCAAGCATCCGAACGCTTCGAAAGATGCCCAGGGCCGCCTGCGTGTCGCTGCTGCAACGACCGTCGGCGAGGATGGACACGAGCGCACCGCACGTCTGATGGACGCCGGTTGCGATGTCATCGTTGTCGACACTGCTCACGGTCACTCGTCAAAGGTCATTGAAGCCGTCGCGCGCATCAAAAAAATGTCCAACCTCGTGCAAGTCATTGCCGGTAACGTCGCCACTGCCGATGCCACAAAAGCTTTGATCGACGCTGGCGCTGACGCCATTAAAGTCGGCATCGGTCCGGGCTCGATTTGTACAACCCGCATCGTCGCCGGTGTCGGCGTGCCTCAGCTCAC
>JAYUCQ010000442.1:0-8147 GCA_043740265.1 Hyphomicrobium sp. | reverse complement strand
CGCCGGTGGCCGCCTGCAGCTTCTTGCGAAGTTTGCAGATGAACACGTCGATGATCTTGAGTTCCGGTTCGTCCATGCCGCCGTACAGGTGGTTCAAGAACATTTCCTTGGTCAGCGTCGTACCCTTGCGCAGCGAAAGCAGCTCGAGCATCTGGTATTCCTTGCCGGTCAAGTGCACGCGCTGGCCGTTGACATCGACGGTCTTGGTGTCGAGGTTGACGCGCAGATCGCCGGTTTCGATAACCGACTGAGCGTGACCCTTGGAGCGGCGCACAATCGCCTGGATGCGGGCGACCAGCTCGTCCTTGTGGAACGGCTTGGTCATATAGTCGTCGGCGCCGAAGCCGAGACCGCGCACCTTATCATCGATGCCAGCCAGACCTGAGAGGATCAGGATCGGCGTTGCAACCTTGGAGACGCGCAGCGTCTTCAAGACTTCATAGCCGCTCATGTCCGGCAGGTTAAGATCAAGCAGAATGATATCGTAGTCGTAGAGCTTGCCGAGATCGACACCCTCTTCGCCCAAATCGGTGGTGTAAACGTTAAAACCTTCCGACTGCAGCATCAGCTCGATGCTTTGCGCCGTGGCGCTGTCGTCTTCAATCAGTAGAACTCGCATAGCCGTTCCTCTCGTGCTTCGTCTGCGTTCCGTTTGCTCTCCGCCCCAAAGAGAACGCACAACTGCTTCGAGCTAAGCCATTCGTTAGGAAGTTAGCGGTGAGAGGTTAACAAACCCTAATTTTGTATTGGTGATCTCGGACCTGAAGCATATTTTCGCAAGACGTATTGCGAAAGTGTTGCTTCCGGGCGCGGTCAAGCGCGCGCGATATCTCAAACGCGGGACAAGTGCCCCCGTTCGAGCCATCGCTGACCCGGTTCCACCTCAAATTGTAGTGTAGTGCCCCTCTCGACCCGCCCATCGGTCAGCCTTGGTGTTGATTCCAGTGCCGGGCGCCACCCTGCTCTGCAATCCGCCCACACCCTGGTGGCGATGCTCGTTCCGAATCAACAGCTAACAGTATTCGCGGTTGGCCCCAAGATAGCTGTGGGCAAAAAGACGTCCTCTGAACGCTGCTTCGATGAGAAAACGTATTGCGTTGCTTTACCGCAACTTAATGGCCAAGTGTTATATAAGAAATGAAGGCGTTTAAGTGGTCTAGGCATCTTGACCTCGAAGCGCAGATTAAGCACTTTAGACGGGTTCTGAGGCGGTTGCCGCTAAAGGGACCCGCGCGCTGGCACGGTTCTTGTTAGTCCGCCAGTGTGAGTTCGAACATGTATTGGGTATCGAACGATGAAAGCACGCGAGACAGCCATGCGTTTAAAGCGCCGCGAAGTCGATGATAAAACCCGTAAGGTCGATGACCTGGAGCGGATTATCCGCGAATTCGACGTTATGGCCCTGGACCTTGAGCGCCAGATTCAGCTTGAAGAAGACCGCACCGGCATCCGTGATCGCGGCCACTTCTCCTATTCAACATTCGCCAAAGCCGCAGCGCAACGCCGCGACAACCTGAAAACCTCGACCGACGGATTGCGCGAAAAGCTCGCCGCTGCCGTCCGCGAACGTGACGATACGGTCGAAGCCCTGACACGGGCCACGGCCCAGGCTGAACATCGCGACGACACCCGCCACAGCCGCCGTCGCGACCGCGTCGGTAGCGCAGTGTTGCGCTAAACCAAGCCTGCTCGTTCAGATTTCAACGAAATGAGGCGATGCCATTGCGGTGCCGCCTTTTCGTTTGATGATTCCCCGCCAATCAGGCCGGGGATAACCCCCTTGCCTCGCCTGGCGACACCGGGCACACCGGCTGTCATACGCTTGCATCATGTCCAGCGGTTAACGGGGAAATTCTGCATTGCGGCGACGCGTGACGCACCAGGTCTTGTATGCCGGACTGGCCATTGCCAGTGCTGCGGTCCTTGCTGGCTGCTCAACCGCCGAGACCGGTGGCCCCACAATTGCTCTGCCGTCATTGCCGGCGATGCCGGATTTAGGTGCCGTCGCAGCGATCGGTAGTGGCAGCGGGGCAGCCGACAAACCCGTTGGCTCAGCAACCGAAATTTATTCGCGCGTCGCCCGGGGTGCCAATACCTGCTGGTTTGTTGGCTCCGGCCCCGGCCAAGCCGGTCCGCTCAAAAAAGACTATATCTATCACGCCGAGGCGGATGCCCCCTCGCGTGGCGGCAAAGCTGAAATCGTCATTCACGCCCGCGATCCACTCAACCCAAATCCGCGTGGCGCCAAGGCCTACCGCATCAACATTGACCCCGACGGCGACGCCGCGACGCTCAAGACTGAAAACCTGAAAATGCCGGACAAAATCGCGACCGCCATGACGGCCGACGTCAATCGTTGGGCCAAGGGCGATCAGGGGTGTGCGGGGTCTTCGTCGACGGTCGCGGGATGGGGCACGGAACCAGCGCCCGTGGCTCCTCCGGCAGGTCCAGCTAAAAAGGCCAAAACCAAAGTTGCAGCAGCCAAAAAGCCGGTCAAAATCGCAAAGCCGTAAAACCGGACTTTGAGCCTTCGCCAGCACCAAAAGAAAAGGCGGCACACCCGGGCGCCGCACTTTCAAATTCTCAAAATTGCGCAAAATCAACGGCGTGCCGTTAACTTACTCGCGGTAGTCCTGAACGCGCGTTGCCCGCAAGCCAGGCAGGCCGTGCTTGTCGATCGAGCGCTGCCAAGACAGGAATTCATCGACCGTCAGCGTGTAGCGCTCACAGGCTTCTTCCATGCTCAACAGACCACCGCGAACCGCCGCGACAACCTCAGCCTTACGCCTGATAACCCAGCGCTTTGTATCCCGCGGGGGAAGATCGGCAACTGTGAGCGGAGACCCATCGGGTCCGATCACATAGCGCCCGCGCGCTCTCATCTGTTGTTCGGTCATGATACTCATTACACACTCTCTGACCACAATGCTGTTCTACATGGTTGCGATTAAATTAGCCCTAACCCATTGAGTAAACACAGCATAAATCGGTGTGTTATTCTTGGGATTACGGTCCAATTAACTGCCGTTGCATGAAGGTTCATCCCGGATTGGAGCACTGGGAAGTAACCCTACCTACGCTGTAAGCGAAATCCGGGCCAACTCAGGCGTTTGCGCACTTCGTCGCCTTGCCTGTGATCAAGTTATTCGACTACTTAACGACGGGCTGCGGGGGCCGGACCTGCGGTGCTGTGCCTAAATGCTGCCCGGCCAGCATACCGTCACAATCAAAGGGTCGAAACGCTGTATAATGTGAGGCGAGCCCTATATCCTTATCGTTTGACGAGACCTTGTAGACCCAAGATGACCACGACCACGCCATCGCTGCCCGTCCTCCCCCTGCCCCCGCGCGGGCGGGTTGTCGTTGCCATGTCGGGCGGGGTCGATAGCTCGGTCGCAGCCGCCATGATGAAGGCTGAGGGCCACGATGTTATCGGCATCACGCTCCAGTTGTACGACCACGGCTTGGCTACGGGCCGCAAGGGTAGTTGCTGCGCCGGTCAGGACATCCATGACGCCCGCCGGGTTGCCGACCACCTTGGCATTCCCCACTACGTCTTGGATTATGAAGCCCGTTTTGCTGAAAAGGTCATTGACGCCTTTGCGGAGAGCTATATTGCGGGCGAAACGCCAATACCCTGCGTTACCTGCAACAACGAAATCAAGTTCCGCGATCTTTTGAACACCGCCAAGGACCTCGGCGCCGACACCCTGGTCACCGGTCACTATGTCCAGCGCCTCGATAGCCCGGCTGGCCCAAAACTGGCGCGCAGCATCGACCCAGACCGAGACCAGAGCTATTTTCTTTTTGGCGTCACCAAGGACCAGCTTAAAATGCTGCGCTTTCCGCTCGGCGGGCTGCGCAAGTCAGAGGTCCGCGACCTCGCCCGCAAGTACGATCTCGCGATCGCCGATAAGGCCGACAGCCAGGATATCTGCTTTGTGCCCGCCGGCCGCTACTCCGACGTCATCGAACGCTTGAAGCCTGGTGCTCTCGAAGCCGGCAACATTGTTGATCTCGATGGCCGCGTTCTTGGCCGCCACGACGGCATCGTCAATTTTACCGTTGGCCAGCGCAAGGGATTGAAGATCCCGGCCGCCGAAGCCCTTTTCGTTGTCCGTTTGAACGCCGGAACCAACGAGGTCGTTGTCGGTCCCCGCTCGGCGCTGACCACGGCCAGCCTTCTGCTGCGCAACACCAATTGGCTCGGGGAAAAGCCTTTGGCTGAGGTCGCAAGCGACGGCCTGCCGGTCTATGTTCGCCTGCGATCGTCGCAAGTTCCGCGCGCTGCAACACTCTTTAGCGATCACGACGGCAAATGCGAAGTCGTGCTGGCGGATGGCGAACTCGGCATCGCGACCGGACAAGCCTGCGTCTTCTACGACGCGCCTGGTGCCGGTTCTGTGGTTCTTGGCGGCGGTTTTATTGCTCAGACCTTTAAGACATCTGTGAAGTCAGACATCAACTCTGCAAAAAAGTCCCCGCCAGTTGAAAGCCCTCGCGCTCCTGCTGGATAATGATCGTCAGCGGCCACTTTACGCCGTGACGTGAACTGGTTTTATTTGGAGAAGCGACGTGCATGACAATGATCCATTGAGCATCGTGCGAAATTCCAGCAAGAGTGCGGGCGGCACTCTGGCCCAAAAGGACGAAGCCCGCATGAACCAGCACCAGATGGACGAAGACGCCGTGCGCGAAGCTTATCGCCGCTGGGCACCGGTCTACGATTATACCTTCGGCGCGGTCTCGACCGCAGGCCGCCGCCACGCCGTGCAGATCATCAACGGTTCCAAGGGCAAGGTTCTTGAAGTCGGCGTTGGCACCGGCCTATCGCTGCCAGACTACAAACCGCATCTCGAAATCACCGGTATCGACCTCGCGCCAGAAATGCTCGACAAGGCCCGCGAACGTATTAAGTCGGCGGGCCTGACCAACGTCACCGGCCTGCACGAGATGGACGCCAGTGACCTGAAATTCCCCGACGCGACATTTGACACGACGGTTGGCATGTATCTGATCACGGTCGTGCCGGAGCCTGAGAAAGTCATGCGCGAACTGGCGCGCGTTACCAAACCCGGCGGCGAAGTCATGCTGGTCAACCACTTCAGCCAGGAAGACGGCGTGCGCGGCTGGGTTGAGCGCCGCATGGCACCCTTCGCCGATCTCGTCGGCTGGCACTCGGTGTTCGACGTTTCCCGCGTGATGGTCTGCCCGGAGCTCAAACTGATGGATCGCAAAGCGCTCAGGCCCATGGGCATTTTCACGATGATGCGCTTCCGCAAGGACGCCAACTCGGCCCAGCAACAGGCGGCGGAGTAGGCAACCCAATGGCCGAAACTTGACAGTAAGGCTTTGGCGCTTATAGACGGTTCATCTGCGCGCCGAACGGCGTTGATGGCGGGGTAGCTCAGTTGGTTAGAGCGGCGGAATCATAATCCGTAGGTCGCCGGTTCAAGTCCGGCCCTCGCTACCAGAATTATTACTCCCAGAAGAAACCGCAACTTTGCTCGGAGCTCTCCGCCCCGTCGTCATCCCCGCGCAGGCGGGGATCCGTCCAAGCTTCCGTCGAGCATACACTTTTCCGACGCTTGCTCTGTGTCCGCACTATCGAACGCAATCTCGCCGGTCTCAGGATTAAACAGATTGCGCCACTCAGGGTTCATCTGTTCGATGAGACGATACTTCCAAGCGCGGTTCCAACGTTTGAGCAGCTTTTCGCGTGCAATCGCAGCCTCCATACTCTCGTGCATTTCGTAGTAGACGAGCATTTTGATCCCATACTTTTTGGTGAAACCTTCGATCAAACCCTGCGTGTGTTCCACCATGCGCTTATGCAAATTGCTCGTCACGCCGACGTAAAAAGTACCGTAGGCATCGCGCGCTAGAATGTAGACTGCGGGCTGTTTCATAACTTGAGCTTAGCACACAGCGAGCCTGGACGGATCCCCGCCTTTGCGGGGATGACGACAGGGGCACGAGTGAAAACTTACTCATCCTCATCCCGCGCCTGCCGCATTTTCTTGACGCCGCTGCGCTCGCTCTTGGCTTTGATGCGGCGTTCCTTCGAAGCGCGTGAGGGGCGGGTTTTGATGCGCGGCTTCGGTGCGATCAGTGCTTCGGCGATCAACGCCGTCAGGCGCTTCCTCGCATCCGAGCGGTTCATCTCCTGGGTGCGGAATTGATCGGCTTGGATGATAAGAACACCGTCGTCTGTGAGCCGCCGCCCGGCGAGACGCGCAAGCCGCGCCTTCACGCTCGGCGTCAAGTCTTCACAGGCTTCCATGTTGAAGCGCAGTTCAACCGCGGTTGAGACCTTGTTGACGTTCTGCCCGCCCGGACCCGACGAACGCACGAAGCGTTCGTCCAAGAGATTGTCGTCGATATCGAGGTCGGCGTTCACGCGCATATCAGGCTCTCAATTTCCGCCGTTTGAAATCGCGAATGATCTCGCGCGCTGCGTTCATGCCGGGAACACCGGTCACGCCGCCGCCCGGATGCGCGCCAGATCCGCAAAGATAAAGCCCCGGCACCGGCATCCGGTAGTTGGCATATCCCAGCACGGGGCGCGCCGCAAAGAGTTGACCGAGCCCCAATTGACCGTGAAAAATATCTCCGTCGATCAACCCAAAGCGCTGTTCTAGGTCGAGAGGCGACAGAATCTGGCGGTGCAGCACGGCGCTTTTGAAATTCGGCGCGTGCCGTGTCACCGTATCGATCACGACATCGGCGAAGGCTTCTTTCTCGTGCGCGTTTGACCAGCTGCGACCGTCCGGCAACTGCGGCGCAACGTGCTGCACGAACAGACTGGCGACGTGCTGGCCTCTGGGCGCCAAGCTATCGTCCAATGTTGACGGGATCAGCATTTCAACGACCGGAGCCGAGGCCCAGCCATCGCGCCGCGCATCAAGATAAGCCCGTTCAAGATAGTCGAGCGTCGGGCCGATGATAATGCCAGCGCCATGATGCGGGGCTAGCGTCTTACCCGGCCTGCACGTGAAGTCCGGCAATTCCGACAAGGCGACATTTATGCGGAACGTACCGGACCCGCTCTTGATGCCGGTGAACCGCGCGCTCAATTCCGGAGCAACAGCGCCGTCCGGCACAAAATCACGGAACAGAAGCTTCGGCGGAATATTCGACGCAACGGCGCGCGCAGCTACGACTTCGCCCGACGCCAGCACAACACCGGCAACACGTTTCCCGTCCATCCGCAAGGAAGCAACTTGGGCGTCCGTGCGAATGACCGCGCCGCATTCGCGCGCCGAGGTTGCCATGGCCTGCGTAATCGCACCCATGCCGCCTTTGGCGTGCCCCCACATGCCTTGCTTGCCGTTAACCTCGCCGAACTGGTGATGCAGCAATACGTAGGCTGTTCCGGGCGTCGAAGGTGCCGCGTATGCGCCGACGATGCCATCGAACGCGAAGAGGGCCTGGATCGTGTCGTTCTCGAACCAGCGCTTAAGGAAATCGGCGGCGCTTGACGTGAACAATTCAAGCAGCAAGCGCTGATCTTCGAGCGGCAATTTGAGAACACGCCGTCCCGCCGCGCCGCCCTTGATCAATTCAACTATGCCGCCACCGGCGTTGGGTGGCGTGCGGGTGATCAAGTCGCGGAGAACGGAAGCGGCGCGTTGCAACGCCGCATCGTAGGCCGGAAGCCGCCCGGCATCACGCTTCGAGAATTCTGCAAACGCTGCCTGTTGCGCCGCAAGGCCATAGGGCACGAGAAGTCCGCGCCGGTCGTCTATGGGCACGAAATTCGCGGCGGGGCGCTCAATTATTTTCAGCCCGTGACGCGCCAAATCGAGGTCGGAAATGACTTTGGGGTTCAAGAGGCTGACGGTGTAGGACGCGACCGAATTGCGAAACCCTGGTGCGAATTCTTCTGTCACGGCGGCGCCGCCCACGACCGAATTCTTCTCGAGCACAACGACATTCAATCCCGCACCTGCGAGATAGGCCGCAGCTGTCAGCCCATTGTGACCGCCGCCGAGAATTGCAACATCGTAGGTTTCACCCTTCATAGGCGGGCTTGTCGCCCATGCGGCGGGCGTTGGCAACGATCTAAAGCCATAGGAACCGATCCCAATACCCGTGCTGCAGTGCAAACCAACAAACAGGGAATAACCCGAAGTTAGCATTGATTA
>JAYUCQ010000441.1:0-3361 GCA_043740265.1 Hyphomicrobium sp. | reverse complement strand
CCGAGGGAATACTTAAGTTTTAACCGGTTCAGGCCGGGTCACGGGTGCTGCGCCAAACTTGGAACTTGATCTTCGTTAGCGTTTTCGGCTTATAGTCGCAAACCGGCACCCGCCGGTTTTGTCCGTGAGCCTTTTGAACCCCTATGACGCGCCAATTGAACATCTTCCGTTATGCAGATGGCTCGACGCTGGCGCGACGTGGTTTCGCGTGTTCTCGGCTGCCGTTGACGCTCGCTCTATCGCTTACTGAATCGCTTACTGGCCCCTGGGCCAACTGAACACCGGCACTGGCCGGGTGGCGCTCAGGGGATCAATCAGTTTTTCAAGCGTGCAACGCGGTTGCGGCGCGTACCCCGAGGGGACCGCCCGGTAAGGATCAAATCCTATGACGGCAAATTCTGAAAGCGCGAAGGTCCAGCAAGCCAGCCAGTCTCAAGCCAGCCAGTCTGGTGACAAGGCTGGTAACAGTTCTGGCGACCAGATCATCATATTTGACACGACACTGCGCGATGGCGAGCAATGCCCCGGCGCGACAATGACTTATGAAGAAAAACTCCAGGTCGCCGAATTGCTCGATGATATGGGTGTCGACGTCATCGAAGCCGGCTTTCCAATAGCGTCGGAAGGCGATTTCGAGGCGGTCACGGAAATCGCCAAGCTCGCCAAGTATTCGGTGATCTGCGGACTGGCCCGCGCCAACTTCGCCGACATCGACCGCGCCGGTGATGCCATCAAGCACGCCAAGCGCGGCCGTATTCATACCTTCATCGGCACGTCGCCGCTGCATCGCCAGCATCAGCTGCAGATGACGCAAGAACAGGTGTTCGACCGTGTCATTGCCTCCGTGACGCGGGCGCGCGGGTTTACCGATGATGTCGAATGGAGCGCGATGGACGCGACGCGCACCGAGCATGACTATCTCTGCCGCGTCGTTGAAGCCGCGATCAAAGCTGGTGCCACGACGATCAACATTCCCGATACCGTTGGCTATGCGCTTCCTGAGGAATACTTCGATCTCATCACCATGCTGATGACGCGCGTTCCGGGCATGGACAAGGTCATCATATCGACCCATTGCCACGACGATCTGGGTCTCGCTGTCGCCAATTCTCTGGCCGGTGTGCGGGCTGGCGCGCGCCAGATTGAATGTACGATCAATGGGCTGGGCGAGCGGGCCGGAAATGCTGCGCTGGAAGAAATCGTCATGGCGATCCGCACCCGCCATGACCTGCTGCCGCATCGCACCGGCATAAAAACTGAAATGCTGGCACGGGCGTCGAAGCTCGTCTCAGCAGTCACCAATTTTCCGGTGCAGTACAACAAGGCGATCGTCGGCCGTAACGCCTTCGCGCACGAGAGCGGTATCCACCAGGACGGCGTTCTGAAAAACACCGAGACCTACGAGATCATGACGCCAGATAGCGTCGGCGTCGGTAAGTCGTCACTGGTCATGGGCAAGCACTCGGGCCGCGCCGCCTTCAAGTCGAAGTTGAAGGAGCTTGGCTACAACCTCGGTGACAACGCGCTGGAAGATGCGTTCAATCGCTTTAAGGCGCTGGCAGACCGCAAGAAGCACGTCTACGACGAGGACATTGAAGCCCTTGTCGATGAAGGTGTGGCGCACGCCCACGACCGCATCAAGGTGGCGTCGCTGACTGTCATCGCAGGCACTATGGGCCCGCAGACGGCGACGTTGACACTGGATATCGACGGCCAGTTGAAGACAGTCCAGAGCACCGGCAATGGCCCTGTAGATGCAACCTTCAATGCCATCAAGATGCTCGTTCCGCATGAGGCCCGGCTCGATCTGTATCAGGTCCACGCCGTGACCGAGGGGACGGACGCGCAGGCCGAAGTGTCGGTCCGCCTCGAGGAAGACGGCCGGATCGTCACCGGGCGCTCGGCGGACCCTGACACGATGGTGGCGTCGGCCCGCGCCTACGTTGCGGCGCTGAGCAAACTCGTGGTTAAGCGCCAGAAGCTGGCTCAGGCGCAGCGGGGTGTTTGACACACCTTCATGTCCAACGGTCTTGGGCGCGGCGGATCAGAGATCCTGTCACAGCCCTGGCCATGATTGGGCCGTGGCCGCATGCTTGTGTTGTGCCGCCCGGCCCCTTGCCGCTAAGGTAATCCTGTCTCCGGTCTCTGGATGTATCCAGGGCGGCAGCAGGTGTGTGCCATTTGACGGTGCCCCGGGTTATTGAGTGTTGCGTCGCTGCGTGATTTGCGGATGGGAAACCATCATGGTCACGCGTCCACCGAGGGATTTGGTAACAGCGTGATGTTTCGTTTTGGCGTCAACAGCGTTCTCTCCGACGATATCGCCATCGATCTTGGCACGGCCAATACGCTCGTGCACGTGGCTGGCCGGGGCATCGTCATCGACGAGCCGTCGGTGGTGGCATTGCGTTCACGTGGCGGTGTCCGTGAAGTGCTGGCAGTCGGTGCTAAAGCCAAAATGATGCTGGGACGGACGCCCGAAAGCATCGAGACCATCCGGCCGCTACGTGATGGCGTCATCGCAGACTTCGTCGCCACCGAAGAAATGATCCGCCAGTTCATCAAGCGCACCAAGACGATGCTGGGCTTCGTCCGGCCGCGGATTTTGATTTGCGTGCCGGCAGGCGCAACGCCCGTCGAACGGCGCGCGGTCTATGAGACGGCTCTGTCGGCGGGTGCCCGCAAAGTGTTTCTGATCGAAGAGCCGGTTGCAGCCGCCATCGGTGCCGGATTGCCGGTTGACGAACCAACCGGATCGATGGTCGTCGACATCGGCGGCGGCACGACCGACATCGCCGTACTGTCGATGGGGGGCGTGGTGCAGGCACGGTCTTTGCGCTGCGCTGGCAATGCTATGGACGAAGCCATCATCCGTTATGTGCGGCGCAATCATCAACTGCTCATCGGCGAGCCGAATGCCGAACGCATCAAGATGGAAGCCGGGTCGGCGTCACGCACAATCAACGGCGAGACTGCCGAAATTGTCATCCGCGGCCGCGACATTCGCGTGGGCAAACCGAAAACGGTGACGCTTGGACCGCAGGATGTGGCCGAAGCGCTTGAAACCCCAATCGAGTTGATTGCCGAGTTCATTCAGCGTGCGATCGAAGAATTGCCGCCCGAAATTTCAACCGACATTTGCACGCGTGGAATATCACTTTCAGGCGGCGGCGCGAAACTGGCCAAGCTGGATGAAGAGCTGGAGCGCAGAACGGGCATCAAATGCCATGTTCCGGAAAAGCCGGAAAACTGCGTCATTGAGGGCTCGGCGGCGATCCTGGCGACGCTGAAAGATCGTGAGCATCTGCTCATCAAGCCATAGCTTGCGGAAAAGCGCGGGGCGTGTCTGAAAGACGTCAAA
>JAYUCQ010000440.1:0-8155 GCA_043740265.1 Hyphomicrobium sp. | reverse complement strand
CGGCTTTTTCGGGAATGCGGCGTAGCTCACCCTCGGTCACAAGCGTGTCCTGGATGAAATTTTCCCAATTGCCAAGCAGCGTAAAACGCTGACGCTCGAAGTCATGTTCGATGCCCGTTGGCGGAAGCGACGACGTTGAGCAGCGCGAAATGAGGGTTTCAGTGCCGTCGGCTTTGAAACGCAATTGATAGGGCGCGTCGGGCCCCGGCACGCTCACCGTTTTGCCAGCCGTCAGCAGATTGTCTTTCTCGAAGTCATTGGGGAACAAGACGGTCGCTTTGCCTTCGGCATCGACGCTGACGACGGTCAAATAGCAATTGGTGTCGGCCTGGGCCTTGACGACCACAAGGTCGCCTTTCGCTGGCACCAGTTTGTCAATCCAAACACTGAGCCCGATTTCAGACGGCACCTCGCGCAGGAAGCCTCCTGAGCTTTGCACGGCGGGCGGCTTGTCTATGCCTTTGAGCAGCGCAAACAGCCGGTCAAGATCGGTCCGGGGCAGGACGCCTTGCTGTAGCCGCCGGGCAAGCGCCGACGCCGGGCCTTCGGTTTCACTCAGCGTTTTCATAAACCGCTCGCGATCGAGGCCCGCTTGAGAAACTGCGGCTTTAACGTCTGATCCGCCGCGATACCGGCGCGCCAAAGCTGAAACAAGTTCCTCGCCTTTGACCGTCAGGTCCGGATCAATCTTTGCGGCAATAAGTGCGGCGCGATAGCGATCGTTGTCGCCGCTGGCGAGCAGCGCCGTTTCGCTGTCGTTGGAATAGATCGTCAGTGCGGTATCGCTGATGTCTTTCGGGAGCGTCGCCCCGGGCTGCGTTGCGGCGGCGCGGAAGTCATCGTGCACCACCAGCACGGGTGCGAAGTGACACGAAAAGCAATTGCTGCCTGGTTTGCTCACCGGTTCGAGCGCATTGCTTTCGACGCCGGCGTAGGCTTTTTCCAAACCTGGCAAGACGCGATCGACGCGGTTTCCGGCAGCATCAAAGATGGCGTAGGCAAAAAAGCCGTTGGGCAACGCGAACGCGACGCGAATTTCGTCGGGTTTAAAGGGCGTCTTGATCGATGGCGTTGCCTTGGGGCCGAGGGGCCGCTCAAAGAGGTCCTGATCTCCGGCGCTGGTGGCAAAATCATACATCAACCACATCGGCCCGCGGCCGCCGGCGTGGCGTTCTGCCAAACGATTGCCGCGTGTCACGACGCTCGTGCGGATGGCAACGCGGCGCGCCGCTGCCGTCTTGATGCTTTGCTCAATGTCGACGCCATTCATTTTTGCAAGATCAGAAAGCTTCGCTGGCAGACCAAGCATGGCGTAATAAAGCGGCGGCTCGGATGCGGCGGCTGAGAACCAATCGCCATTGATCAGGGGTATCGCCGCACCTGCCGTCGTTTTGATATCGGCTGGGATGACTTGCTCTGGCAAAGTTGGATAGTCGCGCTGGATCAAATCCCAATGGCCCGACACCCAGCCGAAGTCTGAGAGTTTCACGGCGAGCAGCGTACCCGACGGATCGAGGGCTGTGAGACGACCCGGATCGGGGGCCCACGACAAGGCGTTGAAGAGTTTCGTCAGCGCTTGCTGATAGGCCTGAATATCCGCGAGCGGCACGCAGGCATTGTAAAGATTGATCAGAGAAATAAAGCGCAAATCCTTGGCGGTGTCGCGTTCGAGACGCTGCGCCTCGCGCATCAGTGCATCACGGTCTTGGGGAAGAATTTGCTTGCGGCCGGTGCAGGTTTGCTCCGTGGGTTTTAGATCGCGGATCCAGTCGCGCACGGCTTCGATATCGTCTGGGCGCGGGTCGGCGCCATCGGGCGCGTCGGCATAGATATCAAGTGGCGCGTGCCGGGTAATCAAAATGTCGTAGATTGGCGACGCGTCGGGAACGCCGGGGCGCACCGCGAGCGGATCGCGGGCCAGTTCGTCGACGGCCAGAATGTTTGCAATGCCGCCCGAGGTCAGCGCCTGCACGGTCTTGCCGGCCTGATGGCAACGGGCGCAGTGCGCTTCAAAGACGGAATAGGCCTTGGCTGCGCGCGCCTCGTCGGGCCGTGCCGGAATTTTTATGTTCTGCCGCAAAGGCGGGGGCGGTGGCGGCGGCGCTACGGCTTGCGGCGGAATGATCGAGGCGGGCACATCGGCAGTGGGCGCGGACGGTATTCCGGGCGGCGACGACGGCGGCGTCGCAGGCGTTGCGGGTGCAGGTGTTGAGGTGGCGGGCGGGAGGCCGGGAGGGACAGTTGGCGGCACAGGCTGCGATTGTGCAAATGTTGCCGTTATACTGACAGCGGCCAATGCCAGCGCCACACTGAGACTTGCAGAACGGTTGACAAATTGCCGGGCACAACGGCGAAACCGCTGCCTGATCACGTCCACGTCACGCATTCCCCGTTACTCCAGCGGCCCATTGCAGCCCCTAAGGCCGCTGTTACCTTGGCACAATAATGACTGTGCGGGCGGACGCCTAGGGCCGATTGCAGATGTCCGGATATCAATACGCCGCGGCAGGACACGACGCACCCTGCGCATAATCCGGTTTGCGTGCTACCGCTCTGCCACAGCCACAAGGGCCTTGCGCGTCTCGTCGTTGAAAAAGCCGTGGAACATCCCGCCATAGAGTCCCTGCTCCGCCAGATCCTTTTGAATCTGCCGCCGCGTCGCGAATGACCATCCAAGTTTCGTGACATCAATGGCGCGGCCCTCTTTGTGACCCGCTTGCAGCGCTTGCAACACATATTCGGCGGCGCGGCCGGTCGTGCGCGGGACGCCCAGACCGCGATCGTAAATGCGTGCCAGCTCGATGAGTGCGCCCGAATGTCCGAGTGCTGCTGCGCTTTCGAACAGCTTGCGGGCGCTGGTACGATCCGTCCGTCCGCCCGCACCCGTCAAATCCATAAGCGCCAGATTGAACATCGCCCGCGGATAGTTTTTTGCAGCCGCGGCTGTATAGAGACGGCGGGCTTCGGACGTGTTGCGCGCCACGCCCTTGCCTTGACTGTAGAGGTACGCGAGGCTGGTCTGGCCTGCCGGATCACCGGCATCGGCCGCACCGCGATAGAGCCGCAACGCCTCGGCGAGATTTGGGGCCGCGCCGTCACCGAACTCGTGCATTGTTCCAAGTGACGCCATCGCCGGCGCATAGTCGAGGTCGGCCGCGCGTTCATACCAGCGCGCCGCCTGCAAGATATCCCTTGGAACGCCGCGGCCTTTATCAAACGACCGGCCGACACGGTACATGGCACTGGGCAAGCCTTCGGCGGCGGCGGCGAGATAGAGTTTTACCGCCGTCGCCATATCCGCTGCAGACGCGTCATCGCGGTCCAGCGCGAGAGCTTTATCGAATGTGGCGGTTGCGGCCGCCATGTGGGCTCCAGTTTCGACCGCGCCGCTGATTGCCGGCGACCAGGGCGACCACGGCGTTTGCGTTCGCATGGCTTCGAACTTGGCGAGGCGAACCGCAGCCAGTTCTGAAAAAAGCCCATCAGGAAAGAGAGCTATATGGGCTTTGAAAGCCTCGGCATCTTGCGATCCCTTAACGCGTTCCCAGGCTTCCATTTCTGCAACACGGGCATCTTGACCGCTGCCGCCCGGTGGCTGCGTCGCGCTATCGTCAATCTTCGGCACGAAATAGAATTGACTGACGAGTGACGAATGCTCCCACGGCGTTTGGCGGTTACCGGTCCGCTCCAGGACATGGCGGCGGGTCGCCCGGAAGACGTCTTCCAGCGTTGCCCCGGGTTGCAGAATTTCACTCGACAAGGCTGCCGTGTAAGGGCTGTTCGAGCCTTCGCCATCGTCCGCCAGCTGGCCCGGTCCCGTGGCGTAGGCAATCAGTGTGTCGGCGGGTGCCACCACGGACGCGAGCCCGTTGATGGACGCGGTCCATGCCCCGGCCGAGAAGGGATTGTCGCGGCAGGCGTCCAGCACGACGATGTTCATGCGTGCCCCGGAGCGCTCCATGGTTCGCATGACGCTTTGCAGGGCAATGCCGTATTCGGTGACGTCTTCGCTGTTGCGGATGTCGGCATCGAGCGGGATTAGATAGTTGTCACCATCGACCTGCACGCCGTGCCCGGCATAGTAAAATAGCGCGACCGAGCCGGGTGTTTGCAAACGGCTGCCGAAATCCGACACGGCCTGGCGCATATTTCCAGCGGATGCGTCCATCACAGTCATGACGTCGAAGCCGGCAGCGGCCAGTGTCTTGGCCATCAGGCGCGCGTCATTGCGCGGGTTTTTGAGACGGCTCGACTTGTAGCTACCATTTCCAATGATGAGTGCAACGCGGTTTTCCGCGAAGGCTTCTGAAGCCCCTGATGCGGCAGCCAGAAGCAGAGCCAGGACAATAGACATGCGTCCAGCGCGTCGCCGCAGAGTTGGCGAAAGCGCCAGCGCCTGATTGTTATATGCCACCTGCTACCCCAGCCACGAATCCTGCCCGGAAAATAGCCGCTTGACCGGCGGACGCCACCCCAGCGCGGCGATGTTCCCCATTATTCACCGTGACCAGCCCAGCGCCCGGCGGCGCTTGATAACCGATTACACCGTTTGTTCTTTTGGCTAGGGTACCAGAGCCGCTAAGCTGCGGTCTTGGCGGCAACAGTTGTTATGAGACCTCAAAGAAACGATGCCCACAGGCGGCGAAATCCTCGTTGATGTTTTGGCGGCCGAGGGTGTCCGGCACGTCTTCACGGTGCCAGGCGAAAGTTTTATTGCGGCGCTTGATGCTATGCACAGCGACGTTCGCGTCAGCCCCGTCACTTGCCGTCACGAAGCCGGCGCGGCGATGATGGCAGAAGCAACGGGCAAGCTGACGGGGCGGCCTGGCGTTGCCCTGGTCACACGCGGCCCAGGCGCTGCCAACGCCGTTGCCGGCGTCTATGTTGCCCACCAAGATTCAACGCCGATGATCTTGCTTGTGGGCTTGCCGCCGCGCGCGATGGACGGGCTTCCCGCCTTTCAGGCGATCGACATCGAAGGACTGTTCGGCACGATCGCCAAGATGGTGGTGACGGTTCCGAGCACGGCGCGCCTTCAAAGTATTCTTGCCCGCGCTTTCCGCGCAGCGATGAGCGGCCGCCCAGGGCCTGTCGTTGTCGGCGTGCCTGAAGACGTGCTCGGCGACATCGCACCATCAAGTGGGCATGTCCGTGTTGCTGTCACGACGACGGCTATCCAACCCGAAGCACTCGAACAGATCCGCACCGCGCTCGCCTACGCCGAACGGCCGCTGATGATTGTTGGCGGATCGGAGTGGTCGCAAGAGGCAAGTTTCAATCTCGCGGTTTTTGCCGAACGTTTTGATCTGCCGGTCGTGAGTTCCTTCCGCCGTCAGGACTATCTCGACAACCGGCACCGCAGTTATGCCGGGCATGCAGGGTTTGCCATGGACGCATCCCTCGTTGCAGGCCTCAAGGCTAGTGATCTCGTCATCGCTCTCGGTGCCGATCTCGGCGATGTGACGACAAAGGGATTTACGCTTCTGGGCGGCGCGGCGAAGGACCAGAAAATCATCCATATCGCCGCGGACGCTGAGTCTACCGAAAGTGCGGTTGCTGCAACGCTCCCCATTTCGGCGTCCGTCGTTGCCGCCGTTGCGGAGCTGGCAAATCTCACTTTGCCTGGCAAACGGCCACCTTGGGGCATTTGGCGGCGCGATTTGCGCGCGGGCTATGAAGCCTCTCTTCGGCCTGTTCAAACGCCGGGCGATGTCAAACTGGAAGACGTTATCGCTACGCTGTCGCAGATGCTTCCCGACGATGCCATCGTCACCAACGGGGCTGGCAACTACGCCGCGTTTCTGCATCGCTATTTCACCTACAAAGCGTTTCCATCGCAATTGGCACCGCTATCGGGTTCGATGGGTTACGGACTTCCTGCGGCCATCGCTGCGAAGCTGGCGTTTCCGGCGCGAACTGTTGTTGCACTTGCGGGTGACGGGTGCCTGCAGATGACTGGCCAAGAGCTCATGACTGCGGTGCAGTTTGGATTGGGCATCGTCATCATCGTTGCCAACAACGCGTCACTCGGCACTATCCGCATGCACCAGGAGCGCCGATACCCAGGCCGCGTCGTTGCAACGAGTTTGATGAATCCGGACTTTGTCGCGTGGGCTCAGAGCTGTGGCGCACACGCGATGCGCGTTGAAACAACAGCCGCGTTCGCGCCGGCTTTGCAGAGCGCGCTGACGGCAAATGGACCGTCCATCATTGAACTGGTGCTCGACGGCGAAGCCATCTCGCCAACCGAGACCATACAATCGATCCGCGCTGCCGCCTCGAAACGTAACAACCCTTAAGACCGTGTTAAAAGCCCTTAAAAATCGATGAATTTAACACTTCCTACATTAGCCATGAATATCGGTTAGGATCGACTAACGCGGCGTTATCGGTTACAAATTTCTTACTCGAACAGACAACAACCCGGTACTTCGCAATGGATCTCAAAGCAGCAAACCTCGCAGACGAAAAGGCAGGCTGGGTCACGCGCACCAGCATGATTGCTTGCTTCGTCATCGCTAGCGTCATGCTCCTGACATCCCTGGCGATGGCCAACGGTTTTAGCCTCCCCCACTAAAAACGGCGCACTGAACTTGTTACGTCTCCCTGATCCCGACTTGCACCGAACTCCCGCCTGACCTGTCCCCACTGTCCCAGACACTTCCCCGAGGCCCCGCACCTTCCCAGTGCGGGGCCTTTTCCGTTGCGGCGGATTTTTTTTGTTGCGTGTGCGTTAACGCGGACCGCTGCCTGAGCCCTTGACGATGACCGTAAAGCCCGACGTTCGCAGTGAAGTGACAACTGCGTCGAGGTGATTGCGGTCACGGGTCTCGATAACGAGATTGAGTTCTGTGCCTTTGGCGGGCACGTCGGTGAAGACCCGCTGGTGATAAACTTCAATGACGTTGGCGCCGCCCTGACCAATGACGCCCGTGACGCGGGCCAGCTGTCCGGGTCTGTCGGGCACATCGACGGTTAACCTTGAGAGACGACCGTCGCGTGCCAATTCGCGGGTCAACACGCTGGCCAGAAGACGCGTATCGATATTGCCGCCGCACAAAACCAGACCAACTTTGTTCCCTCTATAGCGGCGCGGGTCCATGATCAGGGCGGCCAGCCCTGCCGCACCCGCACCCTCAACGACCGTCTTTTCAACTGTAATCAGCAGTGTGACGGCGCGTTCCATGTCGGCTTCAGAGACGAGGACGATGTCATCGACAAGAGCTTCCACGATCCGGCGCGTGATTTTACCGGGTGCCATGACGGCGATGCCTTCAGCAAGCGTGTCGCCGCCAACGGGCAACGTCGCGCCCTTGATCGTGTTGTACATCGACGGATAAAGCTGCGCCTCAACGCCGATGATGCGAATGGCAGGGTTCAACGCCTTGGCTGCGACAGCGATACCGGAAATCAAGCCGCCGCCGCCAATCGGCACGACGAGCGTATCGAGGGATGGAACGGCGGCGAGCATCTCAAGGGCGACGGTACCCTGCCCCGCGATCACGAGTTCATCATCATAGGGATGAATGAACGTTAGCCCATGTTCGGTGCCGTAAGATCTGGCAAAGGCCGATGCGTCTTCGAGCGATGTGCCATCGAGGATGATTTTAGCGCCAAGCTTTCGGGTGTTCTCGACTTTCACCGTCGGCGTACCGGACGGCATGACGATGGTCGCGGGAATGTTAAGCCGGCGCGCGTGATAAGCGACACCCTGCGCATGATTGCCAGCCGACATGGCGATGACACCACAGCTCCGTTCTTTGTCCGTCAGTGACGTCAGCTTGTTGAGGGCGCCGCGTTCTTTGAAAGTTGACGTGAACTGCAAGTTGTCGAACTTCAGCCAAACCTCGGCATCGAACATCTCACTCAGTGTCCGGCTGCGGTCGAAGTCCGTGTTGATGACAGCGCCGCCGACGGTCGCGGCCGCGCGCTGAATATCGGCGAGCGTGACCGGAAGCTCGACTGCCGCAGGTTTCGTGTCCATATGTTCACCGATGTCCGATCCGCTGGGATGTCCGGGTGGAAGCCGAATCCTGAAAAGGCCAGCTTACTGCAATTGCAGGGATACAATCACATCTGAGTTGCGGTTTGCGGAGCGCTTACGCCGTGTTTTTGTCATTTGGCGCGCCTGCAAAGGTACACTAGAACGGCAACC
>JAYUCQ010000439.1:0-8162 GCA_043740265.1 Hyphomicrobium sp. | reverse complement strand
TTGACCCGGCGAAGTCGCGACCGAACAGAACGTTGTCGAGGACGGTGAGGTGCGGGAAAACTGAATAGCGCTGGAAGACCACGCCGCGATCGGCGTTGGGCTCCGGCGTCAGGGGCTTGCCGTCGAGCAGAATTTGACCGCGCGTTGGCACTTCATCGCCGAGCAACATGCGCAGAAACGTAGTCTTGCCGCAACCCGACGGGCCAACGAGCGCGATGAACGACCGCGGCGCGATTTCGAGATTGATGCGCTCGAGGACGACGTGATCGCCGTACTCTTTCCAGACCTTGTCGAAGGTGATCGCTGTCATGACGCCCTCGCCGCAGCAAACCACGGGAACGCTTTGCGCTGCAGGATGCGCAACGACAGGTCCAACAGGAACGCGAGAAACGTGATCCAGATCACATAGGGAATGATCACATCCATCGACAGGTAACGGCGGACGAGGAAGATGCGATAACCCAACCCCGATTCAGCCGCGATGGCTTCCGCCGCGATCAAAAACAGCCACGCCGGGCCGATTTCAAGCCGCACGGCGTCGATCAGGCGCGGCAGCATTTGCGGCAAAACAATCCGCAACGCAATCTGCCACGACGAAGCGCCAAGCGTCTGAGCCTTGATGATCTGCTCGCGCGGGATCTCATGCACGCGCAGTACCAGATCGCGGATGAGTTTCATGCTGGTACCGATGACAATGAGCGCGATTTTTGAAACTTCGCCCAAGCCGAGCACGATAAAGAGAATGGGAAGCAGGGCCAACGGCGGCACCATGGATGCAGCGGCGACCACCGGCCCGAGTGTCGCGCCAGCGAGCGGTAACACACCGATGACGATACCGGCCACAAGCGCGATCAGCGTTGAAATCGTCAGCCCCGATAGCAGCCGGACGAGGCTTGCAGCCGTGTCCGACCACATCAGATAGACGCCGGTGCGCGCGTCGGCATGAAACGCATATTGCGACAGCGCTTCGCCCATCACCGCAAAACTCGGCAGCAACTTATCGTTGGGATTTGCAGCCAGCCGCAGACTTGAGCCGCTCATGTAGGCGAGCAGCAGAAGTGCGAACGGCAGGCACGCGAGCACGATACGCCACGTCACGTCTGGCTTTATGTTGATCGCGCGCATCGTGCCCCGCCGCTGCTTTCGTTGTAACGCTCAGACGGTCTACAGTTTGCCTTCAGCAGCTGCCTGCATGAACGTCGCGTCATAGCGGAGTTTGATATTCGCCTTGTCGCCGAAAACTGTTTTGTCGGGGAACTCGACACCGATGGCGGCGGCAGATTTGGCGTCCTTGCCAAGCAGCGCCTTTTCAAAAAGGAAGTTCGAGACCTTTTCCGTCGTGGCTTTCAAGTCCGCGCCGGTTGTGAAGGCAACAGCGTCTTTCGGCGTCGCGAACAGCTTCGTCGTTGCGAGCTGCTCATCGAAGCCTTTGACGTCGGTGCCGGACGCTTTGGCCATCGATTCTTTCGCAGCCGGCTCTTTTCCAAGCGCGATCATCGTATCGTACCAGATGCCCGTCAGCGCCTTGGCAAAGTTCGGGTTGTCTTTGACGACGGCCGTATTTGCCACCATCAGATCGATGATTTCGCCAGGAATCTGCGAGCTATCAAAGACCTTCTTGGCGTCGGGAGATTCAAGGATCGTCGATACGATCGGCTTCCAGGTTGCGACGGCCGTGACATCTGCCGTCTTGTAGGCAGCCGCCATATCCGCATCTGACGTGTTGACAACCTTCAGGTCTTTTTCTTCAAGCTTGATCGACTGCAGTGCGCGGGCGAGAAGGTAATGCGACACGGAAAACTCGACCAAGTTGATCTTCTGTCCCTTGATGTCGGCAAGCTTATCTTTGCCCTTCAGGATGATGGCGTCGTTGCCGTTGGAGAAGTCGCCGGTGATGATTGCGGTTGTATCGACGCCGCCGGCTGCCGGAATAGACAGCGCATCCATATTGGTGACAGTCACCGCGTCGAAGGAACCGGCGGTATATTGATTGATCGATTCCACATAGTCGTTGAACTGTTTGACTTCGATCGTAATGCCATACTTATCGGCCCACTTCTTGACGATGCCTGTGTCAGCCGCGTAGCCCCAGGGCATCCAGCCAACATAAATTGACCAGGCGACTTTGAAGTCTTTCTTTTCAGCAGCGCTTGCGGCAGATGCCGACGCCAGCGCGAGGCTAAGCGTTGCGGCAAGTCCCACAACGCCACGAAGGAATTGTCGAAAAGATCGGTTCATTGAGTTCCCCTATGTTGACCACGCCAGTGGGTATGCCGCGGGGGACATCGGCTCGAAGAATGGAAGGACCTGGGTGCAGGATAACGGAGGCCTTCCACCCAAAAGCCGAAGCTTCCGAAGCGGTATAGGTCTCCCGGGCTTTTATCCCGCCGTGGCTCCGCCTCGTGTGTGAGACGGGAGAGCCTCTCTCGGTCCAGACGCTGAAGTCTGTTGAACTGCAGCCGGAACCCTAGAGGCGTTATGCCTGAGGAACTGCATGCGCCGTGCCACTTCGAAAAACCCAGAAAACGTGGCGCTTTCGATCGGCGTGACGCAGTGCCCTGCCTGCTTTTCCACCGTCGCGCCCATAAGCTAGGCAAATCGCAGCAACCAGCAGCACGTCCAACCCCTCACAACGTGCCGCAGCGTAAGGCTAAGAATAATCATGCCAGGGTTGCGACACGGCAAATCAATCCCGGGGCGGGCAAAAGTACATTGGAACTTTCTGACACTGAAACAGCCATAAAAATTCTCGTCGTCGACGAGAACCCGATCCGCCGTGCCATCATCGAGGAAGGGCTGAAGCTCGCCGGTTACGAAAATGTCGTCTCGCTCGCCAGCACCCTGCGCCTGGTCGACCACATTTACCGGCTTGATCCGGACGTGATCTTGATGGACTTCGAGAACCCGAGCCGCGACGTCCTCGACCAGATGTTTCAGATTTCCCGCATTGTCCGGCGGCCGATTGCGATGTTTGTCGATCAGAGCGAGCGCGGCTCGATTTCAGCTGCCGTCGATGCTGGGGTTTCGGCCTACATCGTCGATGGCCTCAAAAAAGAGCGTGTCAGCGCCATCCTCGAAATGACCATCTCGCGGTTTCGCGCCTTCGATAAGCTGCGCGCCGAACTCGATGAGGCAAAGTCGGCGCTCAACGACCGCAAAATCATCGACCGCGCCAAAGGCTTTCTCATGAAGTCGAAGGGTCTCGACGAGGCCGCCGCTTACAAGTTGCTGCGGCAGACGGCCATGCGCCAGAGCCGCAAAATTGCCGACGTCGCCGAGAGCCTTTTAAGCGCCATCGATCTGCTTGAACCGCCGCGAGGTGAGAAATGACGGCGATACCTGACTCGGCACAATCTGATGGAACGCTGGTTGATGGCATCCTGGAAATTCACGCTGGCTTTATTCCGCTGATCGATTGCGCGCCCCTCGTCATCGCCCGCGAGCAGGGTTTTGACACAGCGCATGGCATATCGCTGGCGTTACACAAGGATGTGTCGTGGGCGAATATCCGCGACAAGGCCGAGGCTGGCGTTTTCGACTGCGCTATCATGCTGGCACCGATGCCGCTTGCCTCAACGCTGGGGCTCGGCGGGCGGGCGCCCGTTCCGATGATTGCCGCTATGGCAACGAGCCTCAATGGCAACGCCATTACGGTTTCGCGCAGCCTCTATGGTGAAATGCTCACCGCCGATCGCCAGCACGCGCAAGCCGGTGGGATGGACGCCGCCATCAGCCTCGCCCGCGTCATCGAGCGGCGCAAAGGCGACGGCAGCCAGCCTTTGACGTTGGGCATGGTGTATCCGTTTTCGTGCCACAACTATGATCTGCGCTATTGGCTTGCGGCTGCCGGCATTGATCCAGTCAACGACCTGAACCTCGTCGTGGTGCCGCCGCCGCTTATTGCTGATAGCTTGAAGTCCGGGCGCATCGACGGCTTCTGTGTTGGCGAACCTTGGAACAGCGTCGCGGTCGCCGAAGGCAGCGGCACAATCGTCGCGACCAAGTCCGAGCTTTGGGCCGATAGTCCTGAAAAAGTGCTCGGCATGCGCGCCGCATTCGTTGACGACAACCGCGATGGCGTTGAACGGCTCATTCGCGCGGTCACAGAAGCCTGCGCCTGGCTCGACGTTCCGGCAAACCGGGCTGCCGCTGCTGAGATCTTGGCAAAACCCGAGTACATCGGGATTTCCGCAAACATCCTCGCGCGCGGCCTGTGCGGTAGCCTCACGCGCGGCGGCGTTTTCAACGGCAACCCTGAAGGTGAGACAATTGTCTTCAGCAAAGGCGGCGCCAACTTTCCCTGGGTTTCGCACGCGGCGTGGCTGCTGACGCAAATGATCCGATGGGGCCAGGTCCGCACACCCTTTGATATTGCCGAGGTCGCCCGGCGCGTCTACCGGCCTGACCTCTACCGCGCCGCCGTTGCCCCTCTCGGCGTCACCACACCGGAGATGGATTCAAAAACCGAAGGCGGCGGCCAATTTTTTGGCGGCGGCACATTCGATCCCAGCGAACCGCTTGCCTACCTTGAACGCACGCCGCTGCGCGACACCAACATCGATCTCAAATCTTTTAGACGGACACCGGTCTAGCCGCACCCCTGCCTAGCCCCGGGCCTGCCGATTCTCCCGGCACCACTGTGTTGCGGTGCACAATATTTGCGCATAGTCAGGTGTCGAGCGCGAACGCGGCTCAGACCATAACTTATTGTTTTATATAATATAATTGCCATTTTTGCGAATTGGCACAGTTCTTGAGAAGCACGGACTTGAGTGAGAGTTCCTAAAGCTCTCGCGGTTTGGGCCGCCCGACGATGGGGGGCGTAGTGGCAGCGCTGCCTTCGACAACTGACTCGGCTCCCGTCGCCGCATGTCCGTCGTCGTCGGCAGCGCTTTTGTTTTTTGGGCTCACGCGTTCGTCGCCTGAGTCGAGAGGGGAGAACACGATGACACGTCGCGCCAATACAGGATCAGGTCCGGGGATCACGACCAACGTCACACGCCGCTCGCTCCTTAAGACCACGGGAACGGCCGCGCTTCTTGCAGCTGCAAAGTCGCTCGTGCCAGGCGGCGCCAACGTTGCGTGGGCCGCTGGACCCGAGACGACAAAAGCGACACTCGGTTACATCGCGCTTACCGACGCAGCGCCGCTCGCCATCGCAAAGGAGAAAGGTCTCTTCGCCAAATACGGCATGCCGGATGTCGAAGTGACCAAGCAAGCTTCTTGGGGAGCGCTACGCGATAACATCGTGCTCGGGTCCGAGGGCAATGGCATCGACGGCGCGCACATTCTGACGCCGATGCCGTATTTGATTTCGACCGGCAAGGTCACCCAGGGCAACGTGCCGATGCCGATGTACATTCTCTCGCGCCTGAACCTCGACTGCCAAGGCATTTCGGTTTCGAAAGAGTACGCGGACCTCAACGTCGGCATCGACAGCAAGCCGCTCAAAGCCGCTTTCGAAAAAAAGAAGGCCGCAGGCAAGGAAGTCAAAGCCGCAGTGACGTTCCCGGGCGGCACCCACGATCTGTGGATGCGCTACTGGCTCGCCGCCGGCGGTATCGATCCCGACAAGGACATTCAGACGATCGTTGTGCCGCCACCGCAAATGGTCGCCAACATGAAGGTCGGCACGATGGACGTGTTCTGCGTCGGCGAGCCGTGGAACGAGCAACTCGTCAATCAGGACATCGGCTATACGGCGACGACGACGACGGAATTGTGGAACGGCCATCCGGAGAAGTGCCTCGGCATGCGCGCCGCCTGGGTCGACAAGAACCAGGCTGCGGCCAAGGCCCTCGTTATGGCGGTGCAGGAAGCCCAGCAGTGGTGCGAGAAGTTCGAAAACAAGGACGAGATGGCAACAATTGTCGGCCAGCGTCAGTGGTTCAACGTTCCCGTCGCTGACATCACCGGCCGCATTAAGGGCGACGTCAACTACGGCCTTGGCCGCAAGGCGTCTGACAAAAAACTGGCGATGAAGTTCTGGGCCAATGGCGCCAGCTATCCCTTCAAGAGCCACGACATGTGGTTCGTCGCCGAGAATATGCGGTGGGGCAAGTTCGATCCAACGACCGATGTCAAAGCCCTCGTCGACAAGGTCAACCGCGAGGACATCTGGCGCGATGCCGCCAAAGCCATTGGCGTTGCCGCAGCCGATATTCCAACCTCGACGTCGCGCGGCAAGGAAACCTTCTTCGACGGCAAAGTCTTCGATCCCGATGACACAGTCGCCTACCTCAAATCGCTGGCGATCAAACGCATCGCCTGAGCCCGCGAGTGCTGACGCCAATTCAACCTTCGGCGGAGAGACCGGATGAACGCACTGACAAGCACCAGCAAACTCATCGCAACATCTGCGGGACCTGTCCCGGCGAGCGTCGCTGCAGCCATGCAGCCTCCGTCTCTTGCTTTGGAGACTGGAGCAAGCAAGGATAATCCATGGCGGGACAAGCTGATGGAGGTGTTGGCCGTCGTCGTTCCGCCGTTGATCGTGCTGACGGTCATGTTGATTTTCTGGGAGCTGGCGTGTTCAGGTCCCAAGTCGGCGTTGCCGTCGCCGACGCGCATCTGGAAAGAGTCGCACGATCTCATTACGTCGCCGTTCTTCGTAAACGGGCCGCAGGACATTGGCCTCGGCTGGCGTGTTCTGACAAGTCTCCAACGTGTTGCCATCGGCTTTGGCTTCGCGGCCTTTTTCGGCGTGCTGATTGGGTCCGTCATCGGTCAAAGTGTCTGGGCGATGCGCGGCCTGGACCCGATTTTTCAAGTGCTGCGCACAGTCCCGCCTCTCGCCTGGCTTCCGATTTCACTGGCCGCATTCCGTGACAGTGCGCCGTCGGCAATCTTTGTGATTTTCATCACATCGGTCTGGCCGATCCTCATCAACACGTCGGTCGGCATTCGCAACATCCCGCAAGACTATCGCAACGTGGGGCAAGTCCTGCGTCTCAATCATTTCGAATACTTCTGGCGGATCATGATCCCCGCCGCTGCGCCTTATATTTTTACCGGCCTGCGGATCGGCATTGGCCTTTCGTGGCTGGCGATTGTTGCCGCTGAAATGCTCACCGGCGGCGTCGGCATCGGCTTCTTCATCTGGGACGCATGGAATTCGTCCAAACTCGCCGACATCGTTGTCGCCCTCGCCTACATCGGCCTCACCGGATTCGTTCTCGACAGGCTTGTCGCGCTCACTGGGCGCATCATCACACGCGGCACATCGCAGGGTTGAGGAGACCTATCATGATCGCACCTGTTTCGCCAAAAATGCACTCGTCGTATGTGCCGCCTTCAGCTGCAGCCGAATTTCTTCAGATGCAGAACGTCGATAAGTCGTTTGCCCGTGGCGGCAAGACTTCGAACGTGCTGCGCGACGTCAACATCACGATCAAAGCCGGCGAATTCGTTTCTATTATCGGCCACTCGGGTTGCGGCAAGTCGACGATGCTCAATCTGATTGCTGGATTGACCCAGGTGACGAGCGGCGTCGTGCTGCTCGAAGATCAGGAAGTCAAAGAGCCGGGTCCTGACCGGGCCGTTGTCTTCCAAAATCACTCGCTGCTGCCGTGGTTGACCGTCTACGACAATGTCAAAATCGCCGTCGATAAAGTTTTTGGTGCCACAAAATCCCGGGCTGACCGGCACGACTGGACGATGCACAACCTAACCCTCGTCAACATGGCGCACGCGTCGGATAAGCGGCCGTCGGAAATTTCCGGCGGCATGAAACAGCGTGTCGGCATTGCGCGCGCGCTGGCGATGGAGCCCAAGGTTTTGCTGATGGACGAGCCATTCGGCGCACTCGACGCCTTGACGCGGGCACAACTGCAAGATTCCGTCATGGACATCGTTTCGCGTCTTGGCAACACCGCCATCATGATCACGCACGATGTCGATGAGGCGGTGCTTCTGTCGGACCGCATCGTGATGATGACCAACGGCCCCGCGGCAACGATCGGCGAAATTCTGGACGTGCCGCTGGAGCGGCCGCGCAAACGGCTCGATCTCGTGGCTGATCGGGCCTACATCCGCTGCCGCGAGCGCGTTCTGAAATTCCTCTACGAGCGCCACAGCACGCCCAACCTCGTTGCGGCGGAGTAATGTCCGATGACAAAAACCAAGATTTTTGTCGTTGGCAACGGCATGGCAAGCCTGCGATT
>JAYUCQ010000438.1:0-3376 GCA_043740265.1 Hyphomicrobium sp. | reverse complement strand
TCACGGCGGCGGTCGTTCAGCTCACAAGCGGCGACACCGCCAGCGTCGTTTCAATCGAAACGTCGAGCGGTAAAGATGTAGACAACTCAGGACATAATTCTGGACCTGAAACGGACGCCAATTCTGGTGCTAATTCTGGCCCAGGAAACGGCAATTCAGACGCCAGCGCGCTTGGTGATAATGGCGGCCCCGGATCTAGCTCTGACGATACCCACGCCGTTGCAGACATCGCCCCACTCGCAGCGGCCTCCGATACGGCCGCATCGCAGGCAACGGTCATCGTCAATTTAGCCAGTGATCTCATTCAATTCGTCTCGAACGACAACGTCGTCTCACCGGCAGCCGTTACAGCTACCGATGACCCCGCCGCACATGAGTCAACGGGACATACAGACGGGCCCTGCGGACCGACCGCCCAAGACGTTGCCGCGCTTGAAGCCATGGCGGCACCGGCCTCGGACAATTCCGGGTCTTCACAAAACTCTGGCGGATCGAACAGCGGGCATGGCGGCGGATTCGGCTCGGGTGCCGTCACAATCGACGTCGCTACGGCGACCCACGATCTCAGCCACAGCAGCGGTGACGAAACAGCTTCCGGCGGCTCAAGCGGAAGCGGTGGCTCGGACAGCAGCGGCAAAGGCAGCGGCGGTCATGGCGACGATACAGCGTCCGCTAACGATAATTCATCGCCACACTTCGGCGACACCTGCCTAACAATTACTAGCGGCTACGGCAATGACGTCGCCGACTATTTGACCGCTGATGAGCAGGCAGCGATGGTGCCGGAACCGGTGTCCATCCTGTTCGAAGCTCTGCAGTTCGCCAACGCCTTCAATGACGCAGCCAATGGCGATGTGATGTTGTTTGATGACACGAACGTGGTCACGATTAGCCAGTTCAAGTTGTCAGACATCAATGATCCACGACACGACGTGCCGCTGACGTAGTCCGGTGGACTGCACCAGAGGCAGACTTGCACGCAATTTACGATGTTAACACTAACAGTCTGGAATTGAATTGAAGTGACTAGCCCGGATATTGCAATGGGACATCGCACGTAAGACTTCGCAGGCGACCCGTCTCAATTGCAAATGGGCAGACGAGTTAACGCGTTTTATGGATTTAGTTTCTCGAGTGGGGCGTTGGCCATGGCGAAGTCAAATACAGCCGGAGCAGCAAAAACGGGACAGGTACGCGACGCCCTTGGGTCACTTAGGGCCATCACACCAGTCCTCATCGTAATCTCCTGCATCGTCAATATCCTGGCACTGACCGGTTCATTTTATATGCTCCAGGTCTACGATCGCGTTCTTTCCAGCCGGTCGATCCCGACCCTCATCGCGCTCTCAGCATTGACGATTGCGCTCTATATTTTCCAGGGCGGCCTCGAGGTGGTCCGGTCGCAAGTTTTTGTCCGCCTCGCCAGCCGTCTTGACCGCAAGCTCGCAGCCAAGGCCCATGATGCCGTCATGCGTCTGCCGTTGCTTGGCGGTTCGCGCGCCGAAGCCCTGCAGCCAATGCGCGACGTCGATACTGTCCGGGCGTTTCTTGCGGGCGCCGGTCCGATTGCCATTTTCGATATGCCTTGGATGCCGCTTTACATTGGCTTCGTTTTTCTGCTGCACCCGCTGCTTGGTGTCGTGACGGCGGCCGGTGCCGTCGTTATGCTGGCTCTGACGCTGACATCCGAGAAGATGCTGAAAAAGCCGAGTTCTCAGCTGACAGCTGCTGCAACCGACCGGCTGAGTATCGCACAGGCCTGCGAACGCAACGCTGAAGTTCTGCGCGCCATGGGCTTTGGCCACAACATGATGCGCCGCTTTGTCGATGCCAATGAGCGTCATCTTAAAGCCCAGGAATCGTTGAGTGATGTCGGCAGCGGGCTATCGACAACGTCGAAAGTATTCCGCATGCTGTTGCAATCGGCGCTGCTCGGATTGGGTGCGTACTTGACCATCAACGGTCAAATGTCGGCTGGCTCCATTATTGCCATCTCCATTGCATCGTCGCGGGCCCTGGCACCGATCGAAATCGCCATCGCCAACTGGAAAGGTTTCATTGCGGCACGCCAGGCCTCTGCGCGCCTCGATACCGTTCTGTCGACGCTCAGCCCGCAACAAGACCCGCTCGATTTGCCAAAACCGAGCAAGGGTATTGTTCTTGAAGCTTTGACGGTTTCAATCCCCGGGTCACAGCGCATTGTCTTGAATGCCATATCTTTCGACATCAAAGCCGGTCAGGCACTTGCCATCATCGGCCCAAGTGCCGCTGGAAAATCGACTTTGGCCCGCGCCATGGTTGGCATCTGGCCGCCAATTCGGGGCTCCGTGCGCATGGATGGTGCCAGCCTTGATCGCTGGTCCAACGAGAAGCTTGGCGAGCATATTGGCTACATGCCGCAGGAAGTCGATCTCTTCGAGGGCACGATCACGGAAAACATTTCCAGGTTCGCGCAGTCGCCAAGCAGCGCCGGCATCATTGCAGCAGCCCGCGCCGCCGACGTCCACGAGATGATATTGCGCCTGCCAAATGGATACGAAACTCGTATCGGCGATCGCGGAACCACGCTATCGGCTGGTCAACGCCAGCGGATTGGTTTGGCTCGTGCGCTTTACGGCGACCCATTCCTGGTCGTCCTCGACGAGCCAAACTCGAACCTTGACGCCGACGGTGACACAGCCCTGCTCAGGGCACTCCAGGCTGTCAAGGCCCGCGGCGGTGTCGCCATTGTCGTGGCCCACCGGCCAACTGTTCTGCAGGCGGTTGATCTTGTTGCCGTCGTCGGTAACGGCCAGCTGACTGCGTTCGGCCCCAGAGATGAGGTCATCCGCAAGGCCACGAAACCCGGGCAGATTGGTCCCGCGGTCGCCGCCGATAGTGCGTAAAGCTTGCATGAGAAACCTGCCGGCGATGCGTTCACGGCGTACTGCGACATTAACTTTTGGAATTGAGACACGGCTATGACGTCTTCGACATATCCTGCTGACGATAAGCCCCGGCTTGAACCACAAATCCGCCGCCGCCTTGTTACCGGGCTGCTGTTGGCAACGGCCCTTGTCGGCGGGCTCGGCGGATGGGGTGCATTTGCCTCGATTTCAAGCGCCATCGTCGCGCCAGGCGTGATTGTTGTCGAAGGCAGCGACAAGAAAGTGCAGCACCCGACCGGCGGCGTCATCGGCGCAATTCTGGTGAAGAACGGTGATGTTGTGCAAGCTGGCGAGGTGCTCGTGCGCCTTGACCCGACCCAGGCCGCCGCATCACTCGGTGTCATCACCGCCGAACAGACGCAACTTGAAGCCCGCCAGGCGCGGCTACACGCCGAACGCGACACGACAGATCATGTCGTGTTCCCAAGCGGCTTCCTCGATCGCAGTCC
>JAYUCQ010000437.1:0-3382 GCA_043740265.1 Hyphomicrobium sp. | reverse complement strand
CGACCACCTTGCTTTGTGCGTGAAAAGTCTCAAGAAACACTCACGCTATGATCACGAGGTCTTGGTCCATGTCAATGATGGCTCGGATGGAACGCTGGTCCCAAAGAGGCAAGCTACTGGCAAGAGCGCGGCAGCTACCGGACGCGATTGGAAAATTGGGACGATGCGCTCGCGGACTTTGGTAAGTCGATCGCGCTCGATCCGTCGAACCCAAAATCCTTCAACAACCGCGGCTATTGCAACTTGCAACGCGGTCAACCAGAACTTGCGCTGAAAGACTTCAATGAGGCCATCCGGCCAAATCCAGACTACGAGCTGGCGAAGAAAGGCCGCGACGAGGCCGAGGCGGAATTGAAGAAATAGGGGCTGGGAATTGCGAGAAATCGACATTTCTTGCAAAATGCGAGAGCGATACGAATGGCACGTTCAGTTTTAAAACCCGCTTTCTGGCCAATAATCGTGACGGCGGCCGCACTCATCGCATACCGGCTTGCGTCTCAGGTGCCTGTGCCGGGCCTCGACATTGCGCACATTAGCCAAATCGGGACGAATGACCGGATCGGGCCGAAGATTCACAGCTTGATGTCGATCTTGGCCCTAGGGGTGTTGCCTTGGTTCTCCGCGTTGACGCTTGTCGAGCTGGCCGCGATCGCCTTGCCTGAACACCGGACGCAGCGCTTCACAATTGCGGGGCATGCGCCGCCGTTTTCGCGCGCTGTTGTTGGCTTGGCGCTCGCGATAGCGGCGCTGCAGGGCCTGGGCATTGCCGAAGCAATGACAGCGCAATCGAAAATTGTCTTGGCGCCGGGAACAGCGTTCCTCGTTTCAACCGTCGTAACGCTTGTTGGCGGAACCGCCTTCCTGATTGCACTCGGCCTCTTGATCGAACGCCAGGGCCTTGGTCATGGCTTTTGGATCATGCTGGCAGCATCCATGCTGGCGCAACTGCCGTCACACATTGGCGTGATGCACTTTATGCTCAAAGAGGGGATCGCCAGTCCGGCCGCAACGGTCGTTGCCATCGCCTCGTCCGTGGCGATCGGTGCTTTGGTCGTTGGCATCCTCGAAGGCCGGCGGGACGCAAAGGTGTCGAGCATGGGCATCCTCATCTGGCCGCTGGTTTTGGCGTCCCTTGCCTCCGGTCTCATTGTCGGTATCGCCTCTCTGATCCTGCCGGAAGGATCAGACGACAAACTCGACGCCATGGCGAAGATGCTCACCAATCAGCCGGCAGGTTTTGTGATCGGTGGGGTGATTGCGAGTGCGTTCGCTGCCGCGTACGCGAGCCGGGAGAAGGACTGGCAAGTCTTTCTGCCCGCCGTCGCGGTGATCGCTGCTGTGCAGTTGCAGTCGATCGTTGGCGAAAGTCTGCAGGTCCAACCACCACTCGCCGGTGCCAGTCTCGTCATCGTGACGGCAGTGGGATATGTGGTCGTGATGCGCATTCGCGAGATGATGCAAGGGGAAGCGGCATGAGGCTGATCATTCTCGCTATAGCCCTGCTGTTTTGCGTCGCAGGGTGCCTCGGCCGCGCGCTAACGGCAGAAGCAGATCAGCCCGTGGGGTCATTGCCAGATGTCTTGTCACAAGCAGCAAAGGAAGCCTTTGAGCTTTTAACCGCACCAAGAGCGACACCCGCGGACATGACGATCAAAATCGTCGGCGATCAGCGGCATTGGTCATATACCTATACCAATCCGCCAGGCCCTTCCTTCAAAAGCACTGCGACCAGCTCCATCGCAGAGCAGATGGATGCGGATGCGGATTTAGTCGTGCCACAGGACACGTCTGTCGAACTTCTCATGACTGCGAATGACCAAATTTACGAGATGACCGTGCAAGTTCTTAGCGTGCCGCTTTCGGCTGTGCCGGGCCGCGTTCAATCCGTTACACTTATGACCAAGAACGTAGGCCGCCTTGTTGGCGTTTGCAGCTCCAACTGTGATGGGACAGAACAGGCTGACCCAATCGCAATCCGCGTCGTGAGACCCGACGCCTACGAGCAGTGGCTGCGCAACAAAATAAACCAGAAACCATAGCGTGAGCCCCACTCACCCAAGCCGATCCGCAATCCGGCATGCCTTCGTCTGGCCGACGCTTGTGGCGCTAGTCGTTACTGCCGTGATGATCGTCGAGCGATTGCAAGTCGATTGGACAGCAGCATGCTCACTGCAGTCCAGCACTTCCGTTTCGTGCACTGACGAGAACTTCAATAAAATATTCGCTTGGTCCCTAACGGCTTTTGCGTTCGGTCTTGCCCATATCGCCGGTTCGGCCGCGCTCTACAGCGGTTCGAACACTGGCGCCGCGATAACAGAACGGTTTGCAAAGCTTGCCGCGTATTTCGCAATTCATGTTTTCCCAGCGTTCGGTTGGTACTTTTTTTACGTCGGTCTTGCGGCCGGGTTCCTCATCAGCTTGACCGTGGTCGGCCTCATTATCGCCTTCCCAGTCGGCGCTGCAGCTGCCGGATTTGTTGCGGGATTGCTTTTAGCACTCGCTGCTGGACCGTCTTTCACGGACCCAAATCGCGCCGGATGGACGCGGTTCCTTTTGTACTATGGGATTGGCTCTGCCTTTGGCACTCTCGTCCTCATCAGCGGGCAAGGTCTCTTTGATCCCGCATTCGGATTTCTTGCCGGCCCCGACCGTCCGTGGCTAACGGCGGCCGGCGCACTCAGCACCGTCGCGCTTTCATGCATCCTGATGGGGGCCGCAGTGCTCAAGGCGAATTATCCATCCATTTGGTTGTGGGGCAAACTAGATTTCAGTTCCGCAGTCGCCACTATTACATTGGTTGTCGCCGCTCTGGTTCTGCCGGTGCATGTCATGGTTAGCAATGGCGCAACCGTCTTCCCACGAAACGGCGGCCTCCTCGCGCCAGTTGCAAGCTATATCCGTGGCAACAAGCCCGCGGTCGCATCAACGCTCACTCTGGCTGGCTTGCGCTATACTGGGCCACGATCGGCGATCATCGAACGCGATGTCATTTCGCGCGATCGCACTGAAACAACGACGCTGCACAAGGGCACTGACAAAGAGGTCAACGTCGGCTCAACAGTGTATGATCCATTCATTCTATGGCGTATCAAGGCCCCGGACATGCCAGACCGCCAGTCGCTTTATGTCATCGCAGACGCTGGCGGGATTCAGAAATCGCTCTATTGCAAGCCTGCCGCAATTGCCCGGCAGCTGTGTCTGTCGTCGCCAAATCCTCCTATTCCGCCGGATATGATCGAACAAACACGCGCCCTCGCGGAAGACGGCGAGGACGGATACGAGTTTTCAAACACAACCAAGAACGCCATTCTCGGGATCCGGTACGACGTCAAAACGCAAGTCGAAGGCTCGAGCGAAGCCTCCTGGGGTAAGATATATTGCC
>JAYUCQ010000436.1:0-3383 GCA_043740265.1 Hyphomicrobium sp. | reverse complement strand
GATGTCATGCTAGGCCGCTTGGTTCTCATCGTTTTGCAAGTCATCGCAGCATGGGGCGCGGGGCCGTTTGTGCGCCAGTACATTCCGGTCTCGGGCGCGCTTGACCTTTTCATATGGGCCGGCGTCTTTGCCGTCATCGCCTATATTATTGGAATTCTGGCGTCGCTAATCATCAAGGATGTCGGTTCTCCGTCACCTGCGGCTTTAACGGCGTCACTGGTTCTGGCTTTAATAGCGGCCGCCTTTGCCACCTACGGTATGGATCTTATTCCGCAAATTCCGGGCGGCACAATTTCAAAGCGCGGCCTTGTGCTGGCAGGCGCCGTTCTCGGCTACATGATCAGACGCTAAAATTTGGCGCTGAAGTGGGGCGCTGAAGTATGGCAATAAAAAAACAAGGCGCGAAGCCCTTGGGCACCGCGCCTATTCTTCTTAGAATTCTTTACGCATACTCGGCAGATTGTTCGCCCGTCTCGTTGGTCCCTTGGGACAGTTTATGCAGGCGCTCTCCACTACCGCACTAATGCGACATGAACATTACATGGCGGCATTACACGGCACCGACAATAATGGCTGCGACGAAGCCGAATGACAGCAGCGTCGCGACAACATTCAAGTTCCAAAATAATTGCATGTCACACCTCTCGACTGAGAGTACGGGGGCATCCGGCGATATCCGCCGGAGGGATGACGCTAGACGACAAAAGATCGGCCTGACAAACAAAAAGTGTTTTGCAATGCGGTCTCACTTTTGGGATTGAAGCTGCAACGTGTCACGCTGCGCTTGGTTCACCACACGTCTGTGGCACAGCCGCTGCGCATGTCTCAGTAGCGAGCCTCAACCGCCTTAGCGCGGCGCATTGCTCAAGAAAATGGAATTGTGGCAGGGGCTCCGCATGCAACTTAGCTCCACAAGGCGCTTGTTGGGACACAGCCCCCGGCGCTAATTGCAGCGCACAAAACTATTTTTTTTATTTCGTGGGAACTTTTTTCGAACCTGTCATTCAGCGCGTCAAAGTCTCTTGCGCAGCAGAAGTTCGGTTTTGCCATCGCGGATCAAATCCTCGAGCTTGGCAACGCGCGCGAAGCCATGGCGTTCATAAAACCTGATCGCATCGGCGTTGAAGTCTGACGCTGCAACCCAAAGGTTTCTCTCATCGCGTTGCCGCGAATGGTCTTCGAGTGCACTCAACACGCGTGAACCGGTGCCGCGTCCCTGATATTGCGGCAACAAACCGAAGAACTGAATGTATGGGCCGCTCATCCAATTGAAACGAATTCCGATAGCGCCGGCAAGTTCAGTCCCGCTGTAAATGCAGCAGCGCGCGGCACCATGTTCGTGTGAAGAAAGATAGTCTTTCAGTTGGCTTGCCGGATAGGGATAACGCACCCAGGGAGAAATTGCTGCGAAGGCTTCGGCTAGCACGCCGGACGCTTCTTCCGCCATTGCATCGATTGCAAGCGGGGGTTGGCCAGGGCTGGGCTTAACAATGATCATTTCAAAATGGCCGGCTCAGCGACGGGATGATACTTCCCTTCGACTGTTTGTCCGGCGGGCTCGATTGAGCCGGTTGTTTCGGCGTGGTCACAGTTGCCGGCCAGGGAAACCCGTCCATCTCGCCTGCGTGCGGACCGGCGGCATTTCCCCGGCCATGCAGGCTGCCAAGAAAATCATAACGGTCGGTATCGCCAGGATGAGCATCGTAGCACGTCGCCGCGATCACCGGTTTGCCGCGTGCCAGCAGTTCGGAAACTGTCACGAATTGATAGCCGAGAGCCTTCAGCTTCGGTATGGCAAGCGGCAGGGCCGCCGACGTGTTCCATCCGCGTCCATTGCCGTGGGCGATAATAATAGAGCCGGGGTGCACGTTATGGATCATCGCGTGGGCAATGGCCTCGGCACTTTGATGCGGATCGGGATCACCGGTCGATAGATCCCACTGAATGGCCAGATAGCCTGCATCGTTGACGGCTGTCATTGAGGCGGCATTGCAAGCGCCGAACGGAAAGCGGAACATCGTCAAGCGCGACGGCACGGCCTCGAGCGCGCCGGGAACGGCTGCCGTGCATCGCGCCGCCGCCAGTTTGCCGCGCGCTTGCGTAAAAGCCTGTTGCGGCGCCGTGATCTCATTTTGCATGTCAGTGCTGTCGAGCAGACGCAAATTGCGATGCGTCTCGCTGTGATTGGCGAGTTCAAACAGCGGGTCGGTCATCAGCTGCTGCGTGCGGGCCTGATGCGATCGCATCCATTTGCCGCCCGCGAACAGCGTCGCCTTGACGTTCTCGCGGCGCAGATAGTCGAAAATATCGCCGTCGTAACCCGCAACCTCGCCGCGCTGTTCGCAAAGATCAAATGTCAGCGCAATCAGCTTCTCGCCCTCCGGTAAATCGACACGGCGAATGGCGCCGCGCAGCGCCGGATCGATTGCGGAATGCGGGGGCACGGCTAAAGGCTGAGACGGTCTGGCATCAAAATCGTGATCGCCCTTAACGGGTTGGCGTTCACCGGCGATCGCGTGCAGTGCGTCCGGCGCAAAGCACGCGGATTGCAGCGATCGCTCATCCGCGCCGGACCCGTCACTGCCTGCAATGCACAGCAGAACCGTCAGCAGCATTTTGTAAAGGTTGCGCGGCATCAACGTCCTTTAAAAACAGGTTTGCGCTTTTCGAGAAATGCGCGGCGGCCCTCGGCATAATCATTGCTCGCGAAACACGCCTGCACGACGGCATCCAGCGCCGCCATGTCCGGATTTTCTGGACGGCGGACGATTTCATCAATGACGCGCTTTGCGGCCGCAACTGAGAGCGGCGCATTCATGGCAATCTCATTGGCCATTGCTCGCGTCGCGGTTTCAAGATCGGCGGATGGCACAAGCTGGGTCACAAGGCCCATAGCTTCTGCTTCGGCTGAACGGAAACGCCGGCCGGTAAACAGCAGTTCCTTGGCACGGGCAGGCGGCACGGCGGCAAGGATCGGCCGCACCCAGCGGGCGTTGTAACCGATGCCAAGCTTGGCTGCCGGAATGGCGTACTGGCTGGCGTCATCGCCAATGCGCAGATCGCAGCAGAGCGCCAAGCCCAGCCCGCCGCCCAAACAAAAACCGTGGATCATCGCCATCGTTGGTTTGGGGCAGGAGACGAGGGCGGTGAACGCCGCGTCGTTGAGCGCGTCATAGGTCTTGGCGGCATCGCCCGAGCGCGCCGTTTCAAATTCTGAAATATCGGCACCCGCCGAGAACGCCTTGCTGCCGGCGCCCCGCAATACGATAACGCGCACCTCATCATCGGCGACGGCGTTTGCGACCAACCCGGGCAACGCCTGCCACATCGCCGCCGTCAGCGCATTCATCCGCGCCGGATTATCGGCGATGATCCAGGCAATC
>JAYUCQ010000435.1:0-3385 GCA_043740265.1 Hyphomicrobium sp. | reverse complement strand
TACCAACGCCAACGCCACGGTGACCGGCTTCGGCTTGCGGTGCCGATGTGACGGCCATACCGAACGCAACGGTCAACGCCATCAGCGCCTGAATGATTTTCTTAAACATGGGATACTCCCCAATTTTCCGGGCCGCTGATTTGCGGCGATTGACAATCAAATGCGCGAGGAACCCACTATCCTCTATGCATGCGATTATCTCCGACACCACATGAATGTGGCATGAACGCATAGTTTACACGGCGCACATGCCACATTTTCCCGGCCACATTTTCCCGGCCACATTTTGCCGGCCCCATTTGATGGACCACATTTCAAGATTATGAGCCTAAGCCCTACCAGTCACCGCGCCGGTGACCGCCGTAATGACGCTGATGCCATTCGACGTGGTGATAGTTGGCACTCGGCGCACCCCAAGCGGCGTAGTACGGCGGCAGATGGCCGCGATAGCGGTGGACGCGCGGCGCGCCCCAGTAGGCCGAGTTGTAGTACGGATAGTAGCCGCGCGGCGAGTACCGGTAGGCATAGGGATCGGAGACACCATGACCCAAGTAGACGTGGTGGTAGCGCGGATAATAAACCCAGTGCCTGACGGTGCGGACAGTACCCCAGCCGGCGGGCTGATCGGGACGGTCCCAGAAATTTGCCGATGCTGGTTGCGGGGCGGCGGCAAGGCCGAGCGACACAACGGCCGCGGCAAGCGCCAAAAAGCTCTTCAAACGCATTACTGATACTCCTCAACTGCCCGGACGCGTGAACGCCAATGTAACCCCGGGTATACGATCGGGTAATATTTGCCGAGAATAGCTAACGCACCGTTAACATCGATGGTTTCGCAGCCCCGCATAAAACAAATTTACGCCCAGATGCAGCCGGGCGTCCAGAGCCAGACCGACTCAGTTTAATCAATTCCTCATGGTCTAGGCCCGACAGTAAGGGCATTCGATTCGCCCGGCTTTGGCACGGCCGGCGGCGCGGGTGCGTCCCAATTGGATGGCCCGCCAGATGAAGCATCAGGGCGGGACCGTGGCGCGGCGCAAAGACAAGCAAGACGGCGACAAAGAGCGCATGACCTCGGCCATGCACCGGCTCGAAGAGCTGTTGCAGAACCCTGGGCCCGGTATCACGGTCACACCCGCGACCGAGCGGTTTACGCGGGCCGGCGAAACGCGCGACCTTCTGGCTCCAGAAATCGAACCGGACGCCGGCGAAACACCAGAATCCACAGCGCCTGCGTCCGCAGCAATCGCGCCGCCCCGGCAGGCCGCCACCAACGCACCACTTCGCGCCAAAGAAGCCCCAACCGCAGCCTGGGCGACAAAAATTGCCAGTGGGCCAGACACACCGCCCGAGCGGGCACCAAAGATTGCGCCACCGAAAAACGCACCAGGTTCCACGAGAAAATCAAAAGTCTTCAAGCCGCCCGCAACGTCAGGCGGCATGTTTGGAATTTTTCTGTCGTGGCTGCTGAGCCCGCGCGATAGCGAAGTTAAAGACGCCGTCGCCGCCAGCCGCCGCGCTCTGAACGCGACTTTTCTGTTCTCCGCCGTCATCAACATTTTGATGATGGCTGGCCCGCTGTTCATGCTGCAAGTCTATGACCGCGTGCTGTCATCGGGATCATTCCCGACGCTGGTTGCCTTGTCGGCCATCACAGCGGGCCTTTATGGCATCATTGGCATGCTCGAACTGGCGCGCTCGCGCATCATCGGCCGCGTCGGCGCAGAAATCGATCAGCGCCTCAGCGACCGCATTTTCGAAGCCTCATTGCGCAAAAGCTTGGCAACGCAAGGCGCGGCCGGCCCAGCGCTGCGCGAACTTGACAGTTTCCGCCAGTTCATCTCAGGCCCGGCCCCAATCACCTTCTTCGATACGCCGTGGACACCGGTTTATCTGCTCGTCATCTTCCTCACCCACTGGCTGCTTGGCATTGCCGCTGTGATCGGCACTGCGATCCTGCTCACACTCGCATGGCTCAGTGAGCAGCGCGGCCGCGTTCCAATGCAGCACGCAGGCCAGGCTATCGCCCGAAGTCTCGAAATGGCGGAAACAGGTCAGCGCAATGCCGAAGCCATCACGGCGATGGGTATGCTCGGCGCTTACCGTGCCCGCTGGCAGATTTTGAACGGCGAGGCGCTTGGATGGCAGCTGCTCTCAGCAGACAGGCTGGGTGGCATGTCGGCTGTCACGAAAGCCACGCGCTTGCTGTTGCAGTCGTTCATGCTGGCAATAGCCGCTGGGCTCGCGATTACGGGCGCAATTTCGCCGGGTTCTATCATTGCCGCGACCATCATCTTCGGCCGCGCGCTCGCCCCCGTCGAGCAGGTCATCGGCCACTGGCGCGGTTTCATCAAGGCGCGTGAGAGCTACTATAAGCTCGAAGAAGTCTTGACGTACGCACCACCTGAACGAAACCGCACGGAACTGCCGCGGCCGCGCGGAATTCTCGACGTCCAGAACATCCGCGTGGCAGCGCCGGGATCACGCAGCGTTATTCTGAATGGCATATCGTTCCGCGCCAGCCCGGGCCAGATGCTGGCCATCATCGGCCCCAGCGCATCGGGAAAATCAACACTGGTGCGCGCGATTGTCGGCCTGTGGCCAACCTTCGGCGGTGCTGTCTTGCTCGATGGCGCCCGTCTCGATCAGTGGCACCCGGAAGATCTCGGCAAGCACATCGGCTATTTGCCCCAAAGCGTCGAACTGTTTGCAGGCACGGTCAAACAAAACATCTCCCGCTTCCGCGAGGACGCCGCCGACGAGCAAGTGATCGAAGCTGCCAAGCAGGCGCACGCTCACGAACTCATCCTCGGCCTTCCCAACGGCTATGAAACCGAACTTGGTAGCTTTGCGACGTACCTTTCAGGCGGACAGAGGCAACGCATTGCGTTGGCCCGCGCGCTCTTCAGTACGCCGCCACTCGTCGTGCTTGATGAGCCGAACTCCAACCTCGACCGCCTTGGCGACGAAGCTCTTTCCGCTGCGATCGACGGCATGCGCTCGCGCGGCCAAACCGTTATTCTCGTCTCGCACCGTGTCCAAGCCATCGGCAAGGCCGACCTGCTGCTGTTACTTGAAAAGGGCTCACAGCGCGCCTTCGGGCCGCGCAACGAAGTTATGAAGCTGTTCCAAGGCACGACGCCTGCGCGCCGGGCCTCGGACAATGTAACAACAAAAACTGCTGAAGCGCCGGCACCTGCGCCGGCCGACGCTGCGGCCATGCGCCCAACCGGGAGCGAAGGCTGATGAAAATTCTGTCTTTCCTCAAAACAAATGCCTTGCCCGCAGCGTCCTCAATCGATTGGCACGCGACGGAACCGTGGGTCCAATATGGCATGCGCACCGTCAAATACTTGTGCGGCGGGCTGCTGCTGGGATCGATCCT
>JAYUCQ010000434.1:0-8224 GCA_043740265.1 Hyphomicrobium sp. | reverse complement strand
CGGCAATTTTCAAATCGTGCGTGGCTTTGATGCGGGCCTTGGCGATTTGCTCGCGCTGGCCTGAAAGATAGCGCTTGTACGCCTTGGCCGCATCATCGGCGATCTTCTGACTGTCGCGGTTGGCGTCCAGCGCCCGCTTTTGATCGGGGCGATTGTCGGTCTTCAGGAGGTCTGCCGTCTTGCCCTTCGCCGTTTGAATGTCAGCGATAATGGCATCGAGCTTCGGCATATATTGAGTATCGATTTTAGCAATCGTTGCGTCCTGGGCTTGCACCAGCATCGCAAACAGTGCCGCGTGCATGGCAAAATACTTGCGCGCTGAATTCATGTTGTCGCCGGTCGTCGCTATCAACTTGGCCAATTGCCCGTCGATCATCTTTGCGGCATTGAAAACCGCGACGAGGCGGACGAGATCGCCCGAGAGTACGCTGTCGAGCAGCAGATCAACCTGTTCGGTTTGCAGATCGACGCCTTGGGATTTCAGCGCCGCGCTAATCTCCGCTTTGGCGGTGGCGATCTCGGCCCGGTTGGCCTCAATGCGCTTGGCGTTTTCAGCAATGGCAGTATCAAGTGACGCGACCGTATCGTTGAGGATGCCAGGCAGCGTCGCATCTTCGGGGGCACCGAGCCGTTTTTCTTTCAGCTTCGCGGATTGATCCTCGAGGTCGCGGATGTTCTTGCGTAGAACCTCGACTTTCTTCTGCACATCGACAACGGGAACGTCGGTGACAATCGCCAGCGCCGCGTCGAGCATGTCGCGGACTTTGACATTGCGGTCTTCCCGCGTCTCCGTCCAGATCGGCGGGATGATGTAGTCGTCGCGGCTTGGCAGTTTCGCCGACCCAGCGCGCGTGTCGGCGGTATCTTTCAGAATAGCGTCGATAGCGGCCATCAACTTCTTGGCTTGCTCGTAGTTGAGCTCGCCGTCGCGCGGGTCTTTCGGAAGGGTTGTCTCGGCAGGTGTGCCCGGAACACCTGGAGCTGCAGCGTTGCCTTCGGCGACGCGCGTCGCTTTGGCCGCGTTGGCGCCGTGCAGCAATTCGGCAATTGCATCGCGCTTTGCCGTCTGGGCAGCGACCGGCAAGGCAGACGCCGCTAACAGCAACGAGACAACGGCAAAACTTCGGCGCACGCGCATGGAATCCTCCGGGTACCTTACCAGCGAGCAAAATTCGGGCAAATCCGTGGTGTCATGCCGAACGCGGGCAAAACTCAGCTGTGCGCCCGGGCGTGCGCGGCTTGAACGAGGCCGCGAAACACCGGATCGACCAGACGGGCGTCGGTCAATACGATGACGGACGCGAACGGCGGCGGCGCCTTGATGGCGATTTTCATCATGGCTTCGGCGCGCGCCGTGCGTCCGGCTTCTGACACTCCAAAGCCGCCATACAACCTGAGTGCTTTTGGGCCCGGCAGCAGTGCGAGGTAGGGCAGGGGCGCGGATAGCATGATAAGCGGACCCTGCACATCAAGCACCGTATCGGGGAACCCGGCACGAATTTCTCGCAAGACCAGTTCAGCAAGCGGGCGCAACCCTTTTGCGGCATACAAAGACTCCGCGATATCGGCGTTCAACGCGGTGGCGATGCTGGTGGCCGCGGGCGCTGGCGGAGAAACCGGCTCCGCCGGCGGTGCCGCAACGGCGGCCAGCTCAGCAGCCGTCTCGATGGCTGGCGACGGCAGGGGAGGGGGAACGTCAGCAGGCCGTTCGCCGTCCTCAGCATAGACTAGCCGGCCGCCATTGTGATGGATGCGCTCAATCCACGATGCGTTGGAAAACGTGAAACGGTTCTGGCGCAGCCAATCGATGATGTCGTTGCGATCCGTCAGCCCGGTTTGCGAGATGGCCGCGAGCCAAGATGTCAGCCCGCGCCCGGTATCGGCTTCGAGGCCGGCGATAAAGGCGCGCTCCTTCCCGGCGTAATCGGTGCCCATCGCTGCCTCAAATCCAGCGGCGCGTGCGGGCGCGATAAGCGTCGTAAGCGTCGCCAAACTGTGCCGTCAGGTGGCGCTCCTCCGGCAGTATTTGCAAGACGGTCACGAGCACAGCAAACGTCAGCGCCATCGCCACAAACCAGATGTTCTTGGCCCAATCGGCGAAGAAAAGCAGCAACAGTACTTCACCCAGATAAATCGGATTGCGAAAGCGCGCGTAAGGTCCGTTTGTCACCAGAACTTTGCTGATGCCATCTGGCATGACAGTGGTGCCCGCGCGCCGCAATGTCACAATGCTACAAATAACAAGTGCGATCCCGCCGGCGCCAAAGGCAAGCGCAATAACACGCGCAGCCATATCATCCAGGCCCGGCCAGCCGAGCGGCACAAAATATTCCAGCGCCCATGCGCCTCCAATCGCTGCAACAAGCAGCACGGGCGGCCAGGGAAAAGTATTGGCGCGGGTGGCGTTCGACGCTTCAGGGTTGCCGGTCATAAAACAAGTCTACAGGCAAACCACCAGGACGTGCTAGAGTGGGTGTGCCAAAGCGCGTGTGGGGCAAGTGACACGGGCTTAGCGCCGCCCCTATTTCGGCTTTTTATCGGACGGCGGCGTTATGGGCTCCGGCGTTTCTCTAAAATTCTTCGGCTTCAATTGCGCGTCGAGGTCGTAGGTCTTACAGCCCTTGACTGCCAATTGCTTATTGTAGGCTTCCAGCATGGCGCGATCTTTGGCGTAGTCGGCGTTGGGATCATTGCCCCGCGTACCGCCGCCGAAAAACGGTTTCACGGTCGCCTTCAGCGCTTGCGACACCATCGATGTCTGATTGCGCTCATCGTAATCGCGGATTTCGAGAATGCGGATTTGCATCCGCCCCATCAACTGCTTGCATTCGAATTTCTGTTCGTCGGCTGAGAGCACATAAGCCCCATTCGCCGATATGGCAGGCGTCGCGGCTGCAGGCTCTGATATGCCCGAGGTGACACCCGGCAATGCGGCCGCACATCCTGTCAGCGCCAAAAGGGTAACCAGTTGGAGTGTTGTGATAGCCGCTCCAGTTCCCGTCCACTGCATGAATAGCTCCCGCCGGGTTAGAAAACACGGCCAAACCGGCAAAGTCACGGCGAAAGCGCGACAGAGGTAAGGTGAGATGCCCTGATTCTAGCTTCTCCGAGGTTATCGCCCCCTCCACCCATGACGCAGGGCCAAGACGCCGGACCGGATAGGTTTCCCACAAGAGAACAGTTGCGTTGCTGCGCTTTGCTGCCTTGAATAGGCATAAATGTGTCACGTGACGGCTGGCTGCTTAAGGGAATTTGGGAAATGAAATTGATAGTGTTTTGTATCGCGTTTGCGCACGTTGCACTGGCGGCCCTTCCGGCCCGCGCCGAAGACGGACTGCCGCCGTCATACGACTGCACTTTTGAAAAGGGCAACAGCTGGAATTATGAGGCGGGTGCCTTCAAATCCATCACGCCGTCGGCGCTGGCGTTTCAAATCAGCAACATTGATCTCAAAGGTCAGTCCGCCGATCTGACCATGAATGACAAGCCATCAGGCAAACTGCGGATTGTGCGCGCGCTCAACGCCAACAGCTTTCTCGAAGTTGTCGATGAGGGCTTTCTCAATCTGACAACGATCTATGATCTCGATCCCGCAACCGGCACGTATCCAGCCGTGCATTCGCGCCACTTCGGCGTTATCGGCCAGCCCGTGTTCGCGCAATATGCTGGCAGCTGCAAAGGCAAATGAGTGGGGACAGCATGGGGCTCAATCTCGTCAAACTCTGTGTTGGCGCCGCCTCGATCGAGGACGTTGCAGCCTGGCAAGCGATGCCGGGAAACACATTGCGGCGCGGTGGCAAGAAAGTCGCGTTCCATACCACCTTTCAAAAGCCGACGCGTGACGCCGAGCTGATTGCGGGCGGGTCGCTGTATTGGGTGATCAAGGGGACTATACTCGTGCGTCAGCCAATTGTGGGCTTTGACGACGGCCATAAGGATGACGGCTCACCGTGCTGTCTCATTTTGCTTGATCCGGCGTTGATCCCGGTGCGCCCTGTGCCGCGCCGTCCGTTCCAGGGGTGGCGCTATTTGAAAGCCGATGAAGCCCCCGCCGACCTCAAAGGCGGCACGACAGATCAGGTGGCTTTGATGCCGCCGCAGATGCGCAAAAAACTCGCCGATCTCGGGCTGATTTGAAAATGAATCGACCGCCGTTCGTGCCCCATATAGCTGCGCTCCCGCATTTGGTGCCGTTCGTCGGACCCGAAGCGCTTGAGCGCGCCCGGGGGCGGCCGTTTCGAGCCCGCCTTGGCGCAAACGAGAGCAGTTTTGGTCCGTCCCCGAAAGCCATCGCGGCTATGCGCGCGGCGGCAGTTGAGGCCTGGAAATATGCCGACCCGGAAAGTTATGATCTGAGATCAGCGATTGCCGCGTTCCACGGGGTAGCGCCTGAAAACATCATGATCGGCGAGGGTATCGACGGGCTGCTTGGCTTGACATGCATGATGTTTCTTGTCCCCGGCGAAACGGTTGTGACCACGGGCGGCGCCTACCCGACTTTCAATTTTCACGTTGCTGCCCACGGCGGCCAAATATCTCTTGTGCCGATGCGTGACGACCGCGAAGATTTACCGGCGTTGCTTGCGGCGGCCCAGCGCCAACGGGCGAAACTGCTCTACGTTTCCAACCCCAACAACCCGATGGGCACCTGGTGGACAGGCGGCGAGATTGAGCGCCTCATCCGCAACTTACCGGACGGCACGCTGCTGGTGCTTGATGAAGCTTACGTTGATACAGCACCCGCAGGCACCGCGCCGCTGCTCGACGTTTCAAACCCGCAGGTCATCCGTTATCGCACGTTCTCGAAAGCCTATGGCCTCGCGGGCGCGCGCATTGGTTACGCGATCGCCGATGCTGCCGTCATCGCGACGTTCGATAAGGTCCGCAACCACTATGGGATTAATCGCGCGGGTCAGATCGGCGCGCTGGCGGCGCTGCTGGATCAGGAGCATCTGAAGCAGACGGTCGCTAAAATTGCTGCCGCGCGGGATCGCATTTCAGCTGCCGCCCGCGACAGCGGCTTGACGTCGATCCTATCGGCCGCAAGTTTCGTTGCCATCGACTGCGGGCGCGATGCGATATTTGCCAAACGCGTGCTTGACGAACTCATTGCCCGCGACGTGTTCGTGCGGAAGCCCGCCGCGCCCGGCCTCGACCGCTGCATCCGAGTCTCGTGCGGGCGTGACGGTGACCTCGATGTGTTTGTAGCCGATTTACCTGATGCGCTTGCGGCTGCGAGAAAAGCGTAGCCCCGACACTTGTCATCCCGGGCGAGCCCCCTTGCGAGACCCGGGACCCAGAGTCCATAGCGAGATTTACCGGCTTGAAAGCTGGGTCCCGGCTCTCCGCTTCGCTCTAGCCGGGATGACAATGCTGTTTAAGGCCACCGCCTCAGACTGCCGGGTTTGAAGGTCCATTCGGGCGTGACCAGGTCTCCGGTTGGAACGTCGAACCAGGGCGAGCCATCGGCATTGGTGAGATTTTTCAAAACGTGCATGTCCTGCGCCGGCATGTAACTTTGAATCAGTAGAAAGCGTTTTGATTTGGTCAGCTTATTCTCGGCAACATCAGCAACGATGACGGCATGACCTGGAAAGCCGCCTTTGATGAAAACATCGCCGCTGCGAATGCCGCTCACTGGTACCGGCGTCAACTCCTTCTCTAGCGAGGCCGTACCGGCGAACGAAAAAACGAGATCCATGTACTTTCGGAACGACGCATAGCTGTCATCGGTTTTGGCTTTTGCCAGCCAATGCAAGCCACTTTCATCCGGGCGCTGGCCCTTAGCATAGCGCCAGAAAGCAACGCGGCCGCCGCCCGTGAAGTTGAAGGCGATGTCGTCCTTTTGCCTCGACGCAAACATCCACTCGGCGCGCAGCCGCATGACGGCGTCGGCGCATTGTTGCAGATCGCGCGTGCCGGTATCAATGTCGATAACAGCGGCTTGGACATCCTGACGTGGTTTATTTTGACCGTTAAAAAGTTTGACCGGCGCACCCTTAGGCTTAACGGGAAGCGTGCGTAACCATTCCGCAAAACTGCCGGGCGGAACCGCCACTCTCTCGAACCCAGGAGGGGGCGCCAAACGCTCTAAAAGCGTCTCTGGGCTCGATTCACCATTCAACCAGGGGTACGGCTGCCCCGCCTGCGAGATGTCAGCCAGCAGCGAAGACATTATGGCAACGGCAACACGGTTAAACCTGCGCCGGCGGGCGTCGTTCGGCATACGCGGTCCCGTCGTGGTTAATAAATTGTTCGCCGTCGCAGGGTAGAGTGCCGCTTGGGCAAAAGCGCGGCAAGTTCAGGTCGCGACCTCCTTACTCAAACTGTCTTACTCAAACCGGATCGGCAATTGCGATGCGCGCCGTGTTGACATTTTTCTCGTCCCTGGCCTTGGCCGTGATGACGGCGGCTGCCATTGTCGCGTTGATGCCCTGGCTGTCCGGAAAAACATCGGGTGCCATTCTCGGCGGGCAGGGTGGTCAAAGCGGTCTGCAGTTTGAATCGCTGCTGCTCGGCGTCGTGCTCGGTCTCTTTGTCGGCACGATGGGGCGCTACAACTGGGGTGATGTTCCCCGCCGCATGGTGACGTGGGTGCTGATCCGCGAGCGCCAGTTTTTCTATTACACGCTGATTGCGGGCTGTGTGGGCGTGCTGCTTTTTTATTGAGCGCACCTAGGCTCACACCAAATGGGTGCCGGCATATACGTCCGCAATAGCGAAGCTCGTGCCGATACTCTCAAGCCTTAGAGTGCCGCCGCTGGTCAATTTCGTGGCGTTGGCCGGCCAGTGGCCCGAAGGGTCACGGCCTAGAAGTTCAGCCTCAATCCGGGTCGAATGCATGACCAGGATTTCCTGAACACTTGGCAGTGTCGCGTAGGCGCGCACGCTCTCATACGTTTCGCTGGCGTTTGATGGCGACAGGACCTCAATCAACAAAATTGGGTCGGGCGTAAAAATCTCGCCTGGCCGGTTGAGGGTGCAAGTGACACCGAGATCCGGAATGCGGAAATTCCACTCCGCCCGGACGCGGGGCTGCACGCCGGGCGCAGCGACGACGCGGCAGCCGGGGCGTTCCTGGCGCAGGTGTTGCCAGATGAGTCCGGTGAGGTTGCTGACAATCGTATTGTGGGCGTCGCTGCCCGGTGCCATGGCGCGCAAGACCCCGTCGATCAGCTCAAAGCGCGTGCCAAGTCCGTCGCCAGGCCAATCGATAAAATCGGCGACGTCCATCAGCGGCGGCAACTTGGCAACGGCACCCGTCATTTGGGCCTCGCGAACAGGCGGTATGCGTAACGGTCTATTATGCTCCGCAATTTGGAACTGGTCCACTCTGGCAGATTGGATGGCTAATTTTATATAGACTTCAGCGCAAACGATTGCCGGCTCGTCACCGGGTTTTGCAGAAAAAAGGCCCAGGATCGCTCCCGGGCCTTTCGTAAATCTACTCCCTCTCCCCATAAAAAAAATGCGGAGGGGAAATGGTGCGTTAAACCGAATAATACATATCGTATTCGACCGGGTGCGGGGTCATCTCGTAGCGCATGTTTTCTTCCATGCGCAGTGCGATGTAGGCGTCGATCATGTCGTCGCCCATGACACCACCCTTCTTGAGGTACTCGCGATCCTTGTCGAGGCAATCGAGGGCCTCGCGAAGCGAACCGGCAACCGTCGGGATTTTGGCGAGTTCGGCCGGCGGCAGATCGTACAAGTTCTTGTCCATCGCCGGGCCCGGATCGATCTTGTTTTGAATGCCGTCAAGGCCGGCCATCAACATCGCCGTAAAGGCGAGGTATGGGTTGGCGCCCGGATCGGGGAAGCGGACTTCGACACGTTTGGCTTTCGGATTGGAAACGTGCGGAATGCGGCACGAGGCCGAACGGTTGCGCGCTGAATAGGCCAGCAACACAGGCGCTTCGTAGCCCGGCACCAGACGCTTATACGAGTTCGTCAGCGGGTTGGTGAAAGCGTTGATCGACTTGGCGTGCTTGAGGATACCGCCGATGTAATAGAGGCACATCTGAGAGAGGTCCGCGTACTTATCGCCGGCGAACATCGGCTTGCCGCCCTTCCAGATCGACTGGTGGACATGCATGCCCGAGCCGTTGTCGCCAAAAACCGGTTTGGGCATGAACGTCGCCGTCTTGCCGTAGGCTTGTGACACGGAATGCACGACGTACTTGTAGATCTGCATGTGGTCGGCCATCTGGATCATCGGGCCGAA
>JAYUCQ010000433.1:0-8233 GCA_043740265.1 Hyphomicrobium sp. | reverse complement strand
AACAACCTAATTCGCCACTTCAGAACTGGAGACTTACTCTGCGGCCTCTGCAACGTCCGGCAAGCCAAGGCGGCCGATCAGTTCCATCAGATCGGAGCGAAGTTTCAAAATCTCCCGCTCCGTCATGTCGAGGCGGCAAGCCACATGTTTGCGGGCATCAAGCGCTGCCGGTTTCAAAGACGTGCCTTTTGGCTGCAGCCAAATACTGACTTCCCGCCCGTCACTCGTATCACGCTTGCGCTTCACCAGCTTCATGGTTTCCATGCGTTTGATCAACGGCGTGAGGGTGCCGGAATCGAGCATCAATTTTTGCCCGATTGACGAGACCGTTAGGCCATCGGCTTCCCACAGCACGAGCAGCACCAGATACTGGGGGTAGGTCAGGTTGAGTTGATCCAAGCGCTCGCGATAGGTTCGCGTAATCGCACGAGTCGCGGCATAGAGAGCGAAACACAGCTGATTGTCGAGCCGCAAGAGGTCTTGGGAACTCAGCCCCGTTTGCGCTTCCATCCGGCACTTTACCACATCAGTCTCCGAAGATCGGGCTTTCCAAGTATGCTGCAGCCCTAAGCTGAGCTTCACTCGCTGCACCTGAGATGGGGTACGCGCATCAGGAGTGAACGGTTCCAGAAGAACACGGTGCCGCCCTTCAAATCAACGTCTATTGGAAATAGACCGGCCTGGAAATAGCATTCCGGTACCCAAGCGGCGGCGGTCAATCAACGTTTTGGACTGGGTCAACCGGGCGACGCTCTAATACGCGGACGCAACCGCGCCAATGCCGTCTTTTTGGTAAAGATCGCGGCGGAACTGGATGACGCCGTCTTCCGTGGCCCAAGCCGTCACATAAACGAAGTGAAGCTGGACCGGCTTTTTCAGGCGCACGTCGAGGCGCTCGCCGCCTTCTTTCATCTTTTCGACGCGATCTTTGTTCCACCCGGCCTGATCGCCAAGTAACCAGGTTGCCAGGTGCTCGATGTTACGGACCCGGATGCAACCTGAGCTGGCGGAGCGGAAATTGCGGCCGAAAATCGTCTCCGACGGCGTGTCGTGCATATAGACCGAATGCTCGCTGTCGAAGTTTATCTTCAGGAACCCGAGCGGGTTTTCTTTGTTCGGCTGCTCGCTGTAGGTGTACCGGCCCGGCGTAACCTTGGTCCAGTCGATTTTAGCTGGATCGACTTTCTTGCCGTTACCGTCGAAGGCGTCGATATGGAACTTCTCGAGGACGCTTTGGCCCTTCTTCTGCATTTCACGGCCGCGCGGGATGAGGTCCTCAGACTCGACTGTCGGCGGAATGCGCCAAACAGGATTGAAATTGAGATCGGTAATGGCCGAATGCAGAAGCGGCGTGGGCCGGTCGATTTTGCCGACAACACCTGCGTAGCGCGCAACAATCTGGCCGTTCTCGACTGCTTCGATATGGGCGGAGGGAATGTTGACGACGACGTACTTCTTGCTGCCCGTCGAAGCGGCAAGATCCGACAATCGCCCAAGATTGACTTTGAGCTGCTTCAAGCGCGCCGAAGCCGGCACGTTCAAGGCTCCAACGGTCCGCTTATCGACGATACCTGTCGGCGTGAGCCCATTGGCCGCCTGGAAGCGCTTAACCGCCTTTTCGAGGTCAAGATCAAAGCTGGCCGACGTGACGTCGCTATCTCTCAGATCGCCCGACGCGAAGAGCCGGCTGCGCAACAGAGAAACCGCTGGATCGCTCATGCCGGCTTGCAGCTGCATATCCGGCAGGCTGATCCAGCCGCCAGCCTTGTCGATGTCGGTATAGCGCTTAATAGCGGCCTTGGTCGGCTCGATATTGGCTTTCGAAAGCGTCGCAAACCCCTTTGGTGGGTTGGATTCCCACTCGCGAATGAATTCACGGTCATAGGAACCTGCGGTCGGACCGCCGTAAGCGCCGCCGGATAAAATGTTCGCATAGTCCTGAGCCGCGGCCGGGGTTGCCAATCCGGCAACTAGAGCTGAAACGACGGCAGCAAGGACACCAATGCCGTTTGCTGCGGAAAGCTTGGTCAAACGATTTCGCCCCACGGTGCCCTCGAATTCCATTTCAAAACCAAGACGGCCAAAATCCCAAAAACCGAAAATCTGAGCCGGCGACGCAAAATACGAGTTCCTGCCCTCCAAGGGCTCGGCGAAAAGCTTTAATGAAACGTTTCAGCAGGCCCAAATGATCGCGGGTTGCACCACGAAAGTTTGGCAGCTGTGTCCGTAAAGTAAGGTTTTAGCCGTTCCGGTGCGAGGCCTGAAATGCAGTCAATGGGCGATTTTCGAATGCCGCTGCCGCAGCGCAACACCAGAAGTCGCCACCGCGGGAGGCCGAAAACGCCAAAGGCCGCCCTGCCTTGCAGCAGAGCGGCCTTTTTTGGCAACTTTCCCCAATCCCCAGTCTTTTATATTTGCCCGCCACGTTCCCCAACGCGGCGGGATATCGCCCTTGCGGGTGATGCTTTTACAGGCGGTAGCGGATCTGGTCCGACCAGAAGCGCTCTAAGCGAACAAGTGCCTTGTTCAGACCCTTGACGTCGTCGCCGGTGATTTCCCCGACCGACTGCACCGAACCGAGCTGGCGGTGATACAGTTTCTGGACGATATCGGAGGCTTCCGTTCCCTTATCCGTCAAGCTGACGCGAACCGAGCGGCGGTCTGTGTCTGAGCGCTTGTAGTGGATGTAGCCCATGTCGACGAGCTTCTTGAGATTGTACGAAACGTTCGATCCCAAGTAGTAGCCGCGCGATTTCAATTCGCCGGCCGTCAGTTCGCTTTCGCCGATGTTATACAGCAGCAAAGCCTGGACACTGTTGAGTTCAGCGCCGCCCTGGCGGTCGAACTCGTCTTTGATGACATCGAGAAGAAGACGATGCAGACGCTCAATGAGCCGCAAAGCCTGGAGATATTCGGAGCGGAACGTTTCGTCCTGCACCGGCGCGCCTTTGCGCGCGACATCGAATGCTACACTCATAACTGCCTCTTACCTGTTTGACGCTTCCCGATTGTTTCCGGGTTGAGCAAACCATAACGCAGAGGACTAAATGGCGACTAAATAGATATAGTAAAAGAATAGTTCCGGGGGTGATTTAGAAGCCTTTTTTAATATGCTTTTAAGCGAAACAGTTGTGATGGAAAATTATCCCATAACGAGATGCAAGCAATTTTATCAATCTACGCGCGGGACTCACATTCTAGCAGTTTGCATTTGCGCGCGCGTTGGCAATTCGAGGTCACCGCCCGCAAGTGGCGCAAAATAGGACGCCAATTCAGCTTCCGTTACAGCTTCAATGGTGGCGTGCTGCCACGACGGCGCTCCGTCCTTGTCAATGAGCGCCGCGCGGACACCTTCGTAGAAGTCGTGGCCATCAAGGCAACGCATCGCCAAGCGGTAATCCTGAATAAGCGTTTCCCGCAGATCCATTGTCCGGCAGGCGCGAATGTGCCCGTCCGTCAGCAGTAAGGCTAAAGGTGAGTGCTTCACAAGAATTTCCAGCGCCGCCTTTGCAAAGGCTTGGCTGGCACCCGTGGCGTTTTGCAGATTGCGCAGAATTGCGGCGAGCGTCTCGCCTGAGAAAAAGTCTTCGATCATGGCACGATCGCTTTGCAGGGGACCTGCGGCTTGCGGCTGGTGCAAGCCATCCAATATCGGGTCAATAGGCTCCGCCGCCGCCAGCTTTTCAACAATACCCGTATATTCAGCAGCCGGGATACAGTGCGTCACCAATCCCAGCCAATGGGCATCGGCACGGTCAATCATCCGGCCGGTAAGCCCCAAATAAAGACCGAGCGGCCAGGGCAAATGCGCCAGGACATGAGACACGCCAACATCGGGAAATAAGCCGATAGCCGTTTCCGGCATCGCGAATTTATAGCCCTCGCCTGCAACGCGGTGCGTATTGTATAGCGTCAGCCCAGCGCCCGACCCCATACAGAGCCCGTCGACAAACGACACCGTTGGTTTGGAAAAACATTCGAGCTGCCAATTCAGACTATATTCGCCCGCGAAATAAGATCGCGCCAGCGCCTTGTCGCGTTTTGCTGCGGCCACGATAGCGCGCACATCGCCACCGGCGCAGAAGGCCTTGGGGCTCGCGGACTTCAGCACCAAAACATAGATGTCGGCGTTGCGGGCGATGCGCGTGATCTCGTCTGCAAAAACGCGGCGCATCTCATCGTCGAACACGTTCAATGAAGCCTGCCGGTTCAGCGTCAACGTGACGGCGGCGCCCTGACGGCTCACGGCGACTTTCGAAGCCGCCGGGTCAACCGGGGGAACTCGAGGGTCTGCAATTGGTTTTACAGTTTCGTTCATCAGTCCCCGCGGATACCCGCATCCTGGATACACAGTTTCGCCCGACGTATGCCGCCTTTTCGATTGTTCCGCCACATTTAGCGGCTATACACGCCCCTGGTTCGTCGTCACACTTACACGGATGATTCGCCCTTTAAAACGAGTTCTCCGTGTCAAGCTGTATCGCCGGTCTCGCACAGCTTAAACGCCATTTAATCGCCCGGAGAGGAATCGGCTTGTTTCGTTGGCAATTGACCCTTTCCCGCTTCGGCCTCGCGCTCCTATTGCCGGGTTTTGGCATTTTGAGCGCCATCGCGTTTGCCGCAGACGCTCCCCCCACTCCTGCAGCGTCGCCTGGACCAATGCCGGCCAAAACTTGGTCACCCCAGGAAATCTCCGAAGGACGGGCGCGCTGTACGGCCATCCTCAAGCGCATCAACGCCGTGGCAATCGAAGAGGCCCCCATCAAGGAGGGCATTTGCGGCACACCCGCGCCGATCCAATTGGTCAGCATCGGCAAGAACCCGCAAGTTTCAATTTCGCCGCCCGCCATCCTCACCTGCGACATGGCCGAAGCCTTGAGCACGTGGGTTGAAGGTACTCTGCAACCGCTGGCAAGAGCGCGCTTGGGTGCTGAGATCATCACCATCGAAACCATGAGCTCGTATTCATGCCGCAACGCCTATGGCCGGGCTCACGGCAAGCTGAGTGAACACGGCCTCGCCAACGCCCTCGACATCCGCGGTTTTGTGACGGCATCCGCAAAGACCGCCTACGTCCTCGAAGACTGGGGCACGCCGCAACGCGAAATTCTGGCCCGCATCGCCGCCGCCAAGGCTGCCGAGGAAAAACAGGCCGCCCTCAAAGCTGCTGCTGAACGTGCGGCGCAGATCAACCAGCTCGCTGCAAAAAATAAAGCTGGTCCGGCACCCGCAACGCCACCCAGCGCCACAGCGTCTGCCGCTGGTGCACCCGCCTCTGGTATTGCCCGCAGCACGATCATCGACGGCATCCCAAAGCTCACCGTGACGATGCCGGGAGCCAAGCCTCAAGACAAAACTGCAACCGGCTTTGCGCTCAGCGAACCCAATAAGCTTGGCGGGCCGAAACCGCTGCCAACACCCGCGCTGACCATTCCGGCCGCGCTGAAAGTTAAAGATCCCCTCGTCAACGCCGCCGCCAAGGCTGACTTTCTTCACGCCGCACATAACGCAGCTTGTCAGATTTTTGGCACCACGCTTGGCCCTGAAGCCAATTCCGAGCACCGCAACCACCTGCACGTCGATATGGCCCCGCGCAAAACCACGAAAATTTGCGATTAACTGACCACCTCGTCTCGAGGCAACCACAATACGATACGCGGCTTGCCAAACGGCGGCCGGTTCGGCGATGGTCGGCGCGCTACAGCGGCGCTCATGCCGTTTTGAATTTCCGGAATTTGTGAATGACCACACGTGAACGAAAGCCTTCACCGGTTCTAACGCCCGGCAGCTACCCCGCCATCCGCATGCGCCGCAACCGCAAGGCCGCCTGGGCGCGCCGCTTGGTCAGCGAAACCTCGCTTTCGGCAAGTGATTTGGTTTGGCCGCTGTTTGTCATCGAGGGCAAAAACAAGCGCGAGGCCATCGCCTCGATGCCGGGCGTCGAACGCCTGAGCATCGATCTCATTGTCGAAGCCGCGCGCGAAGCCGTCACGCTCGGCATCCCGGCCATCGCGATTTTCCCCAACACCGATCCGAAACTGCGCACCGAGGATGGCCGCGAAGCTTTTAATCCAGACAACCTTGTGTGCCGGGCGACCCGCGCGATCAAAAAAGCCAACCTCGACATCGGCGTCATCTTGGACGTCGCACTTGATCCCTACACCAGCCACGGCCACGACGGCCTGCTGATCGACGGTGACATCGCCAACGACGCGACGCTCGACGCCCTCATCAAACAATCGCTTGTGCAGGCGGACGCGGGTGCCGACATCCTAGCGCCCTCCGACATGATGGACGGGCGCATCGGCGCCATCCGTGCGGCACTCGAAGCCGCCGGTCATCACAACACCCAGCTGATGAGTTACGCAGCGAAATACGCCAGCGCCTTCTACGGTCCGTTCCGCGACGCGGTCGGATCGGGCGGGCTGTTGAAGGGTGACAAGCGCACGTACCAGATGGACGCCGCCAACGGCGATGAAGCCATCCGCGAAGTCGGGCTCGACATTGCCGAGGGTGCCGACATGGTGATGGTCAAACCCGGCATGCCGTATCTCGACATCGTGCAGCGCGTGTCGTCAACTTTCAAGGTGCCAACGCTCGCCTATCAAGTCTCCGGCGAATACGCGATGATCGTCGCCGCCGCCGAGAAGGGCTCGCTCGATCTCGACAAAGCCATGCTCGAAAGCCTGCTAGCGTTTAAGCGCGCCGGAGCGTCCGCGGTGTTCACTTACTTCGCGCCGAAGGTGGCGAGGTTGTTGAAGGAATAACGGTGCGTAAGGCGTCATAAGGCTCGCCCCCTTGCGAGCCGTAATGCGCCGCATGGCGACGAGTCAGATTTTGCAAGATTTTTATTACGGCCGTCGGGTTACGCGACGACTGCAGTGCGCCGCTAACCCGACCTACTTTTCTTCGCGTTGATTGATCCGGGCCACGAAAGTTCTACCGTCTCACCCGCCGCCGTGGCTCTTCGGGAATATCGTCGGGCGGCGGCACCGAACTGTCAGCGTCGGCGCCAGCTGTACCTTTCGCAGGTGTTGCCGCGTCACCGGCCGCAGGTTTGACCGCTGGCTTTACAGCTGCCGGGTCGGCCGCCTTTTGCGCTGTCGCTCTCAACGGCTTTTGACATTGCGTCAGCCAGACATCGAAGGTCGGATGCTCGACGCCATAGAGGCCCGGGCTTTCAGCGAACATCCAGCCGGTGAAAATGCGCTTCTGCTTGCCGTCCTGCTGAACTTCATCGACCTCAACGAATGTCGTTGTCTTCGGCTCTTCGGTTGTCGGGCGCGAGTAGCACGTCCGCGGCGTGACGCGCAGCGCGCCGAACGTTGCCGTCTTGCCGAGTTCGACTTCAAATTTAGAAATCCGCGCCGTCACTTTGTCGAGGGCCGAAAATATCGCGACTTGATTGTCGATGCGTTCTGCCAACGCCGGATCCGCACAAGCGAACACAGAAATCATTCCGGCAAAAACGCTACGCAGTGCGGCTCCCCTCCCCCTCGCGGGGAGGGGTTGGGGGTGGGGGGACCGCAACGAGACGAGTCTAGAAAACATGATCGATTTAATCCGCCGCTTTTTTGATCGAGAAAAAACCATCTCGCCAAGCTCTTCACCCCACCCCTGACCCCTCCCCGTCAAGTGGAGGGGAACTCAGAGCAAACATAAACGTGAGAGCACGATTGTCACCAGTCAGTTCCACGGTAATGGTGGCCAGAGAAAGGCCCAAAGAAAAGCTCTGAACCCGATAACACCTGTTACGCACACGGCGAATTATGCACTGGGCGAATTACTCACATGGCGAGTTACTGCGGCTTCCACGGTTTGTAGTCGGCGGACGCCTTGGCCCGCACACCCTTACCGATGATCGACCCGGCCGGGCGATACGCGAGCCCGGTGCCGGTGTGGTTCATCTGATGCCGCTGCTGCCAGGGTTTGGGCTGGTAGGCCTCGTCGGTTGGCAGGTCGTCGACGGTATGATGCAGCCAGCCGTGCCAATCAGGTGGCACTTGCGAGGGTTCAGACGCTTGACTGTAGACGACCCAGCGCGCCGGAACGCCGAGGGGACCAACACCGCTCTTCTGCACATAATAGAGGTTGCCGAAATCGTCCTCGCCGACCTTTTGGCCTTTGCGCCAGGTGAACAGCCGGGTGCCCCAGGTGTTTCCACCCCACCAACTGAAGATTTCGCTCAATAGGCCCATGCGCCGCCGCCTCGCCGCTGAAAAGTAAAACCTCG
>JAYUCQ010000432.1:0-3402 GCA_043740265.1 Hyphomicrobium sp. | reverse complement strand
CAATTGGTATGGACTCGACATTTGTCGGCACAGCTTTTACTACAATACGGCCAGTTGCACTGATCTGCGGCCCTGCATACAACACGCCCAAGAAATGTAGGCGATTGCGGCCCATAATGGTTCCGCCATTCTTGGGAGACACGATTCCCTGATTGACGATGAAGATGGGCGATCCGCTTGAGCCGGGGAAGCAGGCTGCGTCGATTACAAACTCTTCCTTTCCGTTATAATCGCGGAAAGCTGGCGTCGCGGTTATGCCCCGTCGTACTATAGGTAAGTTATTTTCACAGTCCCAAAGCCCATTAGGGTAACCAATCATCATGATATCTTCAACGGCGTGCAAATCCGCAAGTTGAGCAGCGTCAGGGATGAGATTGGTAGTTATGGGGATGAAATACGGGCTTTTTCCAATCTCGCGGAGTTGGTTGACTACCGGTCCAAACATGTAAACCGCAAGATCAACATTGGGGTCCGGGTGCTCGATCCATTCTGTAGCGAAGCCCAACGACTCAATGCGTTCGTGGTTGCCGAAATCTGGTTCGCCATTGTCATCGGCATAAGTCAGCTGGAAAAAGCCCCGCGCCTGACCGGCCACAACGTGCTTATTCGTTACAATCACCGGAAACATCATGTTGCTTTCGGAGATGAAAGCGTAAAAAAATCCAGTTCCCGAAGATGCCACCCCTCTGAGATCAAGGCAGTCGATGCGAACGGTGGAGTGAAGCAATCTATCAGTAATGCCTTCCATCATGATCCATCCATGTTCCTCTTGCGTTCTTCAGAGAGGATCATGATTCGCCAACGGCTGTCGCCCCTAAATGAAAAAAACCGGGACGTTGCCGCCCCGGTTTTTAATTTGCATCGTTGAAGCTGTTGGGTCCGGCAGATTACGGCAGCGTAGCTTTGATCGAGAACACGAAGGTTGAGTCGCACTGGGCAACGGGGCCTTTGCAGAATGTATCAGCGAAGCCGCCAGTCGCATTGTTGTTGGCGATGTCGGTATCGATGTAGCGGAAGTCGAAAGCGAATTTTTCGAGCACGAAGGTGACGCCGACGTCCCAATACAGGTAGCTGCTGTCACCGTTAGAGATGAGCGACTTATAAGCTAGATCGTCGCCGTGCTGGTAGCCGAGGCGGCCGCTGATGGACGGATCGAACTTCCAGATTTTGGGCAGTGCATACGAGGCGGAGCCTTCAACCGTCACGACACTGCCAGTCTCGAGCGTGTAGTCAGGGGAGTAGTAAACAACGATGCCCGTCGTCAGCTCTTTAATTGGGTTGGCGCTGACGCCGAATTTGCCTTCGACATAGTCAATGCGGTTCGAGCCGGCGAGGCCGCCGTTGAACGTGTCGATCGAGCCGGGATAAGCATAGTAGAGCACGCCGAGGTCAAAGGTCAGCGGACCCCAAACCGGCTTGATGCCGCCGTAAATGTCGATTTCGATAGGGGCGATGCCGCTGCCCAGGTTATCTGTGCCGAAATCCAGGTTCGATCCCCAAAGGCCGAAGTAGGCGATGCCGTAGCTCAGATCGACGCCGCCCTGCACCGCTGGATCTTCAGCTGTCTGCGAGATGCCGCGGAAGCGGTAGTCTGAGACTGCGCCAATGTTGAAGGTGTAAGCGAAAGCCGGCGGGTCGTCGGCGCGGGCCTGGCTTGAGACTGCCAGTGTGCTGGCCAATGTGGTGAGCGCGAGTGCTCCCGCGCCTGCGATTTTGACCAATTTTGTTGAAGCTATCATGAGAATTCGAACCCCCGTCCCTAAATTCTTGCTGGTGGCGGGCATTTAAACAATGCCGCGCACAACCCCGCGTTGGATCTAACAAGCGGCTTTTTCCTGACTCTAACAAGCGTTTCCAGACAAACTTAGATTGATCGGCAACATGTGTTTCTTGAACGCAACAACGCTTGGAATTCCGGCTGAAATTCGCGGGTTATGCCTGTTTTTCTTGCGATATTGAGCGTGTACGGATTTTATCGGGATTGAGATCGGTGAAAAAATGGGCAGATTTTCCGGTGACAAAGCGGCGTCAGGCCGCCGCTGAGATCCATGATCGGCAACCAGCTCGATTCGAGTGCGTTCTAACTTTGGTTATGCGCTTGGCGCCTGAGACGTGGAACGCTGACCCCTTGGCAGTATTTTACCGAGCCGGGGCGATCCAACAGCACGAGGAGAATGACATGCAAACGAGAGCGCTGGGGCGCGGTGGCCTGACGGTTTCGGCGATGGGCCTGGGCTGCATGGGGATGTCGGACTTCTACGGCGGCAAGGATGACACCGAATCGTTGGCTACCATCGATCGCGCGCTTGCGCTCGGGGTCAATTTTCTCGACACCGCCGATATGTACGGCCCGTTTCTCAACGAGGAACTTGTGGGGCGTGCCATCGCTGGCCGGCGCAACGGCGTGGTCATTGCGACGAAATTCGGGATCGTTAGGGATCCGAAAGATCCAACGGTGCGGCGCGTCAGTGGCAAGCCAGATTATGTCCGCGCGTCTTGCGAAGGCAGCTTGCGCAGGCTTGGCGTCGAAACGATCGATCTTTATTACCAGCATCGTGTCGATCCCGACACGCCGATTGAGGAGACGGTCGGCGCGATGGCAGAGCTCGTCCGGCAAGGCAAGGTTCGCTACTTAGGGCTGTCGGAAGCGTCGCCGGAAACATTGCGCCGGGCCTGCGCCGTTCACCCCATTGCCGCGCTGCAAACCGAATACTCATTGTGGAGCCGTGATCCCGAAGACAGCATACTTGCCCTATGCCGCGAGCTGGGCGTCGGCTTCGTTGCTTACAGTCCACTCGGGCGCGGCTTTCTCACCGGCCAGATCAAGAGCTTCGATGACTTGGCGCCAGACGATTACCGGCGGCATTCGCCCCGCTTCCAGGGCGAGAACTTCAACCGCAATTTAGAACTCGTCGCCCGCATCCAACAATTAGCCAAGGAGAAAGGTTGCTCGGCGGCGCAATTGGCGCTGGCGTGGGTCATGGCGCAGGGCGAGGACATCGTTCCTATTCCAGGAACGAAGCGCCGCGCGTATCTCGAAGAAAACGAGGGCGCGCTGGATGTTTCATTGTCTGATGAGGACCTCACGCGTATCGATGAGGTGGCGCCCAAAGGCGCTGCATCGGGGCTGCGGTATCCGCAAGCGATGATGGCGAGCCTTACCCGCTAGGCGGCCGCAACGCGGCTCGCTCAAGCGACGCGCGCGGGCTCAACTGTCCTGAGATATTCGCCGAGATATTCGATGGGGCGGGGTTTGGAAAAGAAATAGCCCTGCATTTCGCCGCAACCCTCGCCGCGCACGATGGCCAACTGCTCGGCTGTCTCGACGCCCTCGGCGGTCGTCGTCATGCCAAGCGTTTTGGCTAGGCAGACGATGGTCCGCAAAATTGCGCGTGACTCAGC